>JAPLFI010000145.1 GCA_026390755.1 Ignavibacteriota bacterium | reverse complement strand
CGTCCAGTCTAAAGGCTTATCAACGAGTATGATTTTATCGTTGTAATTATTCGGTATGCTCGTCAGTGCCTGCGTCTTTATTAACTTCTTTTAAAAGCTTGTTTATTTTATCCGCGTATTCGAGCGTGTCATCATAATAAAATATCAATTCCGGCATATATTTAAGGCTGATATGTTTAGCAAGTAAATACCTTATATGTTTTTTTCTGAGGTTAATTTTTTCTATGCATTTTTCCGGAGTGTCCTTGTTTCCGAGAAGCGAAATATAGACTTTGGCAATCCTTAAATCAGGTGACATAATTACTTTTGATATGGTGACCAGACCAATGTGAAGCTCTGTCAGATCTTTTGACATTGCTGTGTTTAGCTTGTGCTGGATTTCCTCCGAAATTTTTTCAGCCCTGAATGACATATTTTTAAGCCGTTTCTAATTTACGTTTTGTTTCAACAAGCCTGTATCCCTCTATAATATCCCCGATTTTAATATCGCTGAAATTTTCAAGTCCTATACCGCATTCATAACCTGATTCCACTTCCCGGGCGTCATCCTTTATCCTTCGAAGCGAAGATATTGTCCCGTCGTATATTTCAAATCCGTCGCGAAGAAGCCTGACTTTGTTGTTGCGGTTGATTTTCCCGTCCTGGACATAGCATCCGGCGATATTTCCGATTTTCGGAACTTTGAATACCTGGCGGACTTCAATGGTTGCCGAAATTTCTTCTTTAATCTCGGGTTCCAGCATTCCCTCAAGAGCCTGTTTTACTTCGTCAATTACTTTGTAAATGATAGTATGGATACGTATATCAACACTGTTCTTTTCTGCCAGTTTCCGGGCATTAAGGTTAGGTCTGATATTAAATCCGATAATAATGGCATTGGATGCTTCGGCAAGCAATACATCCGATTCTGTAATCTGCCCGACCGCTTTATGTATAACTTTTATTGTCGCCTCTTTATTGGAAAGTTTATGAAGTGAATCGGCTAAAGCTTCGGCAGAACCATCCACGTCGGTTTTAAGTATTATATTAAGCTCTACAGCTTTTCCCTGTTTAATCTGCGCTGAAATATCATCAAGCGTTGTAAATTTAACCTGTCTGAAATCCTGTTCACGTTTTAACTGCTGACGTTTCAGTGCAATTTCTTTTACTTCACCTTCAGATTTCATCACAATAAATGTATCTCCGGCTTGCGGAGTTCCGTCAAATCCGAGTATTTGTACAGGTGTGGATGGTCCGGCTATTTCAATTTTCTTTTCACGTTCATCGAACATTGCCTTCACCCTGCCTGAAAATATACCTGCAATAAAATTGTCACCTACCCTTAGTGTCCCCTTCTGAACCAAAACTGTTGCAACAGTGCCTTTTCCCTTATCAAGCTTTGATTCCAGCACTACTCCGCGTGCTTCTCTTTTCGGATTAGCCTTTAAATCAAGCATTTCGGCTTCAAGTAAAATCTTCTGAAGCAATGTATCAATGTTTTGTCCAAACTTTGCGGAAATCTCAACACATTGATATTTACCTCCCCATTCTTCAACTAATATATTTTTATCTGCAAGCTGTTGCTTGATCCTTTGTATATTTGAATCAGGTTTGTCAACTTTATTAATTGCTATTACAATCGGTACGCTTGCCGCAAGGGCGTGATTTATTGCTTCAACTGTTTGCGGCATAACGCTGTCATCAGCGGCTACAACAAGTACTACTATATCAGCCGCCTGTCCGCCACGAGCGCGCATAGCCGTAAAAGCTTCGTGACCGGGAGTGTCCAGAAATGCAATTTCTCTTCCGCTGTCTATACGGACTTTATAAGCGCCTATATGCTGAGTTATACCACCCGCCTCGCCTGCAACGACATTTGCTTTCCTTACGTAATCAAGCAAAGATGTTTTTCCATGGTCAACATGTCCCATCACTGTAACAACAGGCGGCCTCGGAACCATAAGTTCTGCAATATCCTCTTCCTCTTTGAGTACATCTTCTTTGTACTCATCCTGAAATTCAATTTTAAAACCAAATTCTTCTGCTAATAATACAATCAGATCTTTTTCGAGACGTTGATTTATACTAACCATAAGTCCGAGATCAAAACACTTTTTAATAAGCTCGGTTGGTTCTATATTCATTAAATTGGCAAGTTCCACAGTGGATAAAAATTCCGTTACATTTATAACATTTTTTCTTGATTCTTTAATCTCGGCCATTATTTTCTCATGTTCAATACGCTCTTTCTTCTTTCTTTTCCTCGCTATACTTCGCGCCGAAGCTCCGCTTTCATCGTCTATTCTGGCAAAAGTATCCCTTATCGCCTCATCAATTTCCTTCTGTGAGAACTCTTTTGTTTTAGCACCTTTTACAAACTTCTTTTTCTTCTTATCATAATCCGATTCAGACTTAAATTTCTTTTTATCTGTACTTTTATCCGGCATTTTTTTCGCATCTTTAACCGGTACTATTGCACCCTTTAAAGGAATTGCCGATGATCTGGATCTGAAATCCTTTCTGTCATTTTTCTTAAATACCCTGGTATCTTTAATTGTTACTTTTTCAAATTTGCCTTTTCCGGATTTATCAAAAACCGGTCTTACTATTCCCCTGTTATCAGGTTTCGTTTCGGGCTTCCTTTGGGGATCTCTTGAAAATGTTCTGTGTTTCGGATCAAAGGGCTTCCCGCTCGAGGATGGATATTTCTTGAATGTTGATGCAGGCCTGAATTGACTTCCTGCAGTGGCATTTCCCTGATATGTACTTCTTTGTGAGGTATTTCCTTGCGAGGTATTTCCTCTTCCGAAATCTCTTTCGGGTTTTCTATATTCTTGTTTTGAACCTTTTTCACTTACCTTCTACTGTCTTACCTTCAACTGTCTTGCCTTCTACTGTCTTGCCTTCTACTGTCTTGCCTTCAACTGTCTTGCCTTCTACTGTCTTGCCTTCTACTGTCTTGCCTTCTACTGTCTTGCCTTCTACTGTCTTGCCTTCCACTGTCTTGCCTTCAACTGTCTTGCCTTCAACTGTCTTGCTTTCAACTGTCTTGCTTTCAACTGTTTTGCCTTCAACTGTCTTGCCTTCAACTGTCTTGCCTTCAACTGTTTTGCCTTCAGGTTTACGTTCTCCCTTTACAGCATTTAGCTTTTCAGCCGCTTGCTGTTTTGCTTCAATCTTTGCCTTCCTTTTCTTTTCGTAATACTTATCTAACTCCTCTTTTTTCTTCTTTTCCTTTTCCTGTTCGGCTTTAATGGCTTTTTCTCTCTCTATAAATGCAAGTAATTCCTGTTTTCTTTTTTCATCTTCAATTCTCTTTTGCTGTTCTTCAATTATCTTCCTGAGCCTTTGCTCTTCTTCCTTATGACGTCTGTCATAATCATCTTTCTTGATTCTCTCATCTGCTTCAAATATTTCAACTTTGTTGGTTTTAACAAAATCAACTATTTTCTTTACGTGTTTTTCCTTTTCCTCAATATCCCTTTTGAAATGGCTGTAAACTTTCACCACAATATCAGGCTCCAGACTCGTGTTAATCGATACCTTTTCAATACCGATAGATGACAGGTAATCAATAATATCTTCCTTAGACCTGTTAATCTCTCTGACTAACGATACAACTTTTGTTTTTGTTATTGCTTTATCGGTCATAAACTATTTTAACTTCCTTTGTTGATATTGCTGATAAATTTTTAGTCTTTCTTTTCCTCTTTTGTTTCTTCTTTTGTTTCTTCTTTTGTTTCTTCTTTTGTTTCTTCTTTTGTTTCTTCTAAAATTTCATTTTCAGCTGTACCAGCTTCTTCAGTTGCATCCGCTTCTTCAGGAACATCCGCTTCTTCAGGAACATCCGCTTCTTCTTCCTCCTCCTCTTCCCGAATTACATCTATATGATAACCGGTAAGCTTGGAAGCTAACTTAATATTCTGTCCGCTTTTTCCTATGATAAGGCTGACCTGATCATCATCTGCATAAATTTTTGCGACTTTATTTTCTGCATCTATATAAATGTCCTGTAACTTGGCGGGTGATAAAGCCCGTGCTATATAAAGAGCGCTGTCGTCAGTGAAACTTATTACATCAATATTTTCATTACTAAGCTCACGCACAATTGAGTGAATTCTCATCCCTTTCATTCCGACACAGGCGCCAACGGCATCTATTCTGTCATCATTTGATAAAACGGCAATTTTCGCCCTTTCCCCGGGCTCTCTTGATATTGCCTTAATTTCAAGAATCCCATCATATATTTCCGGTATCTCCAGCTCGAATAATTTATAGAGAAATTGTTCATCGGCTCTGGAAACAATTATTAACGGAGGACCTGCAAGTCTTTTTTCAACACTCTTAATAAGCGCCCTGATTGTATCTCCTTTTTTATATCTCTCCTTCGGTATTTGTTCGTTTTTCGGGAAGATTACTTCATTACCGTTGTGGATTAAGAGTATCGAATTCGGTTTTATTTGATAAACTTCACCTACAATTATATCTCCTGCCATATCTTTATAATAATTGTATGTTACTTCCTTTTCGATTTCTCTTATCTTTTGATTCAAATTTTGTTTCAGATTAAGAACTGACCTTCTGCCGAATTCCACTATCGGGATCTCTTCAACATAGTCATCTCCGACGTTAAAATCCTCTCCCGATTTGTCTCTCGCAGATTCCACATCAATTTGCACGGACGGATCTTCAACTACATCAACTATTTTCTTATAAAGGAAAATCTCAATATTACCCTTTTCCATGTTCACATTGACATCAAAGTTCGATTCAAGTCCGTGTTTTTTCTCCATCATTTTCCTGAATGAATCTTTTATTACACTTTCCAGTATATCCCGGTCAATGCTTTTGGATTTTGCCATTTGAACAAACGCTTCAACAATTTCTGATTTCATACACTGAAATAATTATTTTATATTAAAAGGTAACTTAATTTTACTGCTTTTAACGTCAGTAAAATTTATTGTTACAACACTTATATTTTTTCCTGTACCGATTTCTAAACCAATCGTATCATTCAACTCATCAACAAATAAAATTTTACCTTCAACCGTACTTCCGTCATTCATTTCTGCCGATAACTTACGTCCTGCATGCTTTATTAACTGCCATAAAAAAACAAATGGTTTTTCAGTCCCGGGCGACGACAACACAATTCTTAATATACTGCCTTCAAACTCACTTCTGTCAATCTCGCTGCTGATTTCCCGGTTTAACTTAGCAAGCTCGTCCAGATCAATTTTATCTTTTGAATCTACAAATAACTCAATAACTTTATTTCTGACATCGCCTCTGACAACAAGATCAACAAGCCTGTAATCAGAAGTTTCAAGTACTTTTGTTAATATGTCTTCAATTTTACCGATATATCCCCGCCGGATTAATATTTTCTAAAAAAAAAGTGGGTTTTCTGACCCACTCTTTGTATCAACTCAACGTAAAAATCTATATAATATATAATAATATTATTACATTTTCAAGTTTAATTTCAGTATGTCAGGTTCGGAAATATTACTGCCCTGTTTTAAGTTGATTACCCGGCTCAAACTGAGCCCGAAAAAATGAACCTCCCCACCGCAAGCAGGGGTATCCCGGGGAATTACTTTCAATTCGCCGCAAGCGGCGGAGAATTAAACCCTGAGTGATTAAAAAACACGTTTTTCTTTGGAAATTTGTTTTAACCACTAATTTTTCCTTACTTTAAAGATTATATAGTGCTTATTTTTATGTTAAAAATAATAAAATCATGAAAATTAAATTTTGCGGCGCCGCTCAGACTGTTACCGGTTCTCAGCATTTGATTGAAATTAACGGAAAACAAATTTTACTTGATTGCGGTATGTTCCAGGGAAAACGCGAAGAATCTTTTAAAATGAACAGGCAGTTTATTTACGACCCGGCTGAAATCCATTGTGTTGTTCTGTCTCATGCGCATATTGACCATGCAGGTAATTTGCCGACTTTGTTTGCAAAAGGTTTCAGAGGAAGTGTTTATTCAACTCCGGCCACACGGGATCTTTGTTCGATTATGCTTCTTGACAGCGCTTATATTCAGCAAAAAGACATAGAATTTGTTAATAAACGCAGAGGGAAAAAGGGGTTGCCTTTGTTTAATCCTCTTTATACGGTAGAAGATTCAAAAGGTGTTATTGGATTATTCAAGGCGATAAGTTACGGGCAAAAATTCATTATTGACGGACTCGGTGAAAATATTTCCGTTACTTTTTATGACGCAGGTCATATTCTCGGCTCATCCCAGATTTTACTCGAAGTAAATAACAACGGAAAAACTTTGCGTTTCGGATATACAGGCGACATAGGAAGGAAACATCTTCCGATTTTGAAAGACCCTGCTTTCATGGGCAATGTAAATTATATTGTATCAGAATCAACTTACGGCGGAATTCTTCATGAAGGCGCAGAAACAATCGAAAGCACACTGGCTTTCACTCTGAAGGAGGCATTTTCTGCGGGCGGAAAAATTATTGTTCCTTCTTTCAGTGTCGGAAGAACACAGGAATTGATCTATGAAATTTCCAAACTAACATCAAAAGGAACAATTCCTTCAATCCCGGTTTATGTTGACAGTCCCCTTTCGGTCAATGCGACCGAAGTATTCAAAATGCATCCGGAATGCTTTGATGATGAGACATACGAACTTATCGCAAAAGGGGTAAATATATTCGGTCTCGAAAATGTAAAGTATATTAAAGATGTTAACGATTCGAAAAAACTGAACGATATTAAAGGCACCTGCATGATTATATCCGCTTCCGGCATGTGTGAAGCCGGCAGGATATTACATCACCTCGCGAACAATATTGAAGACCCGCGAAACACGATTATGATAATCGGATATATGGCAGAGAACACTTTAGGACGCGAATTAATAAAAGCATCGGATAAACGGGGATACAGGCTGAAAATTTTCGGTGATAGTTATACCGTTAAAGCAAAAATTAAAGTCCTGAACGCTTTCTCCGCTCATGCAGATAACAACGAATTAGTCGAATACTTCCTGCAGTTTGATAAATCAATGTTAAAAAAAATATTTCTTGTGCACGGCGAGCCGGCTCAACAGGAAAACCTTAAAACAAATTTAACTAATACGGGTTTCAGCAACATACTAATCCCTGCAAGAGGAGACGAGTACTCTTTTGAATTCGAATTAATTTGAAAAAATTAACCTGCTTTTCGGGAAAAACGCTCATACAGGTCTGAATAGGGTTTCAATGCCTGAAAGCTGTAATTTCTTAATCTATGTCCCTGAAACCGGTTTTTTCACTTTATTGTAAATATTCATATATTGTAAAGCCGACCGTTCCCACGAAAAATCCGCCGACATTCCAGACCTTCTTACTTTATCAAAAAGTGGTTTGTCAATAAAAAGTTCCTCTGCGCGTTTCATAGAGACTAACAATTGTTCCGGTAAAAAGTCATCGAACACAATTCCATTACCGGATTCATTATTACCGAAATCAATAACAGTATCGGCAAGTCCGCCGGTTTTTCTTACAATCGGAATTGTTCCGTAATTGAGACTGTACATCTGATTCAAGCCGCATGGTTCATACCTTGACGGCATCACAAAGAAATCGGATCCCGCTGTTATCAAATGAGCAAAACGATTATCAAAGCCGAAACGAACATACACTTTATCACTGTATTGAAGGCTTACTTTCAGGAAAAAATCTTCGTAATGTTCTTCTCCTGAACCCAGTACTATCAGTTGTATATTGTTATCTAAAATTTCGTCAATAGTATCAAAAAACAACTCAAAACCCTTTTGCCATGCAAACCGTGACACTATTCCGTAAACAGGTATATGTTCCGAGTATCTGAGCCCTGCAAGTTCTAATAGTTCAACCTTGTTTTTTTCTTTTAAACGAATATTATCAATGCCGTAGTTTTCAGAAATCAGGTTGTCCGTTACCGGATTCCATAAATTATTATCAATGCCATTCAGTATTCCTGCGATATTATCACTTCTCGATTTCAAAACACCGTCTAAGCCCGAACCATATTCCGATGTTTGTATTTCTTCGGCATACGTCTTGCTTACGGTTGTTATCAAATCGGCATACCATATTCCGGCTTTCAAAAAATTCGTATTTCCGTTATACTCGAATGGTCCTCCGAGAACGAAACTGCTTTCAGGGAAGTTTGCTTTATATATAGATTCTTTGCCGAAAATACCCTGATATCCGATATTATGTATTGAAAGTACAGTTGCCGCCGATGTAAATAGTTTGTCCCTGTTGAATTTCAGCTTTAACAGCGCCGGTATTAGTCCGGATTGCCAGTCATTGCAATGAAAAACATCCGGAGCCCATTGTAAATTCTGTAAAGTTAAAAAAACTGCATACTGGAAAAGTATAAACCGTTCATCCTCATCACTATCCTGTGTGTAAATACTGTCTCTATCGTATAAACCCGCACATTCGATAAAATATACTTCTGTTTTACCGTCTGTATGTTTACAATTATAAACACTGAATTTGAATTCTTTTTCTCCAAGTTTTAATGAAACCTGCTTAATACCTGAAACCGGCTTTATGATGAATTTTTCTCTGTTTATAATACCGTATAATGGAAGAAACACCTTTATTTCAGCCCCGAAATTGCTTAAAGCCGGCGGCAGTGAGCCGCAGACATCTGCAAGTCCGCCTGTCTTAACATACGGCTCGCATTCACTTGTTATCAGACAAATTTTCATAATCTATGTTCTGTTTTATACTTAAATTATTTAATAATTTAGAAATTTAAAAGTATCAAAACAGTCTAATAATTTGGAAACTCTAATAATAAACTTGTCATTCCGAACTTGGTTCGGAATCTAATCCTCCATATTTAATTGAAAACGATGTCCATTCTTTCTTTTTTAACCTTGACTTTTTTTTCTGTTAATACCAATTTTACAACACAAGAGGTAAAGGGAATATTTTAAACATTATAAACCAAAGGTTTGGCTTTTCGAAGGACAAGACGGAGGACAATATTCTGAACGAAGCCTTCAGAATGTTTTTAGAAAAGCCTGCTTTGATGCAAAAATAATGAAGAAAGCGACCATACATACATTGCGACACAGTTTTGCAACTCATTTGTTGGAAAGGGGAACTGATTTGCGTTTTATACATGAACTATTAGGGCATAGTTCGAGCAAGACCACAGAAATATACGCATATAACGCATAAGGGAATGGAGCAAGTAAAAAGCCCATTAGACAATTTTGAATTTTCATTATTATAGTGTATTATAAAGAATTAACAGCATATAGATAAAAATTAATCAAAATAAAAATAAAGTAAAAATAACCGCCATTATGGCGTAAAGCTATACGTTAGGCAAAATAACTGTCATGTTGACAATTCATCTTTTTTTTTAAAAATTCAAATTCTTAAAAGGAGGTTTCATGAATATTCAGAAAATTAATCGATTCTGGCAAAGCGCAAATTTGTTTATTGCCCCAGTACTATTAGTCATTCTAATTTATTTTAGAAATTCTATGTCTTATTATCAATTTCTTTTATGGCTTCATTTGCCCTTTTTAATGATTCATGAATGTGAAGAATATGTTTTATCGCCAATAAGTTTTAAAGAATTTTTCAATTTAAAAACTCCTTATGGTTCCAAAACCGATCCCAACTACCCACTTGATGAAGGCTATGTATTTCAGGTAAACATTGTTATTGCATGGCCGGCGATAATAATCGGCGCTATTCTTGCCAATATTGCACCCTGGGTTGGTTTTTCCATGATGTTATTTGAATTAACGATTAACAATTTAATGCATACAATAATTTTTCAACCCGATAAACCAATCTATAATCCCGGTTTGATTACAAATTGTGTTTTACTTCTGCCGCTTGGCACATTAACATTCATTACAGCCCTCCAATTCTTTAATTGGTATGATTGGATTTTTTCAATTATTTTGGGTACAGCAGTAGTTGGATTATTGGCCTTTAAAACGACAAGCCGTTTAGGCAAATTAAAACACCAATAAAATTTTTCACATTTTATACAAACACAGAACAGCTACATTGCCTATCGAGCCGCTAAGCGCAACAAAGCTAACGCATTGTTGCTTTGCAAAGGCTTAACCTTTGCTGAATTTGGTCTATAAATCACTGTATTTAACAAGAATAAACTATTTTGGAAATTCCTTTTTGGTAATATCAGTTTTCAGGCGGAAAAAATATATGCTATTGTTTTATCATAACTTAGGTATAGAAAGTGACGAAGTCAGGAAAAGCCCTCACCGGCAAAACTTATTAATCATTAACCAGCCCACGAGCCAACCTCTGGGGATTTTGGATTTTGGATATTGATGTATTCAAATCAAATATTGAAATAAATAGTATAATATTCTGTTTATTATTGTTTTTTCCTCCTATTTTGCCTGATATTCGAGAATTTCTCACTGTTACTGTGCCTTGTTATTAATTGAATATTTTAGTAACATTGTGGTTTATTATAAACTAAATTAAACTATGAAAACAAGGGGATATTTATTTTATTTTCTCGTATTTGCTGTTCTTTCGACGATTGTTGTCGCCTACGGATGCAGTAAAAAGAATAAAACCGTAGTTGCTGAAATCGGTTCGGAAAAGATTTACATGTATGAGTTTGAAAACCAATTCTTAAAAAGCGTTGGGAATAACGTGGATTCTGCAAAAAAAACGACTATTGAACAAAGGAAAGAATTTCTTGATTTGATGATAAAACTTCGTTTGAAAGTTCTTGATGCAAACGAAAAGGGATACCTTAATGCACCCGAAATAAAAGAAGATCTGGCAAATTACAAAAAGAATTATATTTCTTCTTTCCTGATTGACAGAGTTGTTGTTGACCCATACGTCAAAGACCTTTACGAAAAAAAGAAAGATGAAATCAGAGCATCTCACATTTTAATAAACCTTCCGCAAACAACGACACCCGAAGATTCTATAAAAGCATACAATAAGGCTAACGAAGTAATTGACAAGCTCAAAAAAGGCGAGGATTTCGGGAAACTCGCAGGGGAATACTCTGAAGATCCTTCCGCCAAAATTAATGGCGGCGACCTTTATTATTTCACCGGCGGTATGACTGTTCCTGAATTTGAAGATGTTGTTTTTAAACTAAGTGTAGGTGAATTTAACAAACAACCGATACGTACAATGTTCGGATTGCATATCGTCAAAATTACGGATAAAAAGAAACGTAATGACGGCATCAGGGCATCTCACATTCTTATTCAGGACCAGCGTGACAGCACCGGTAAGCTCATAGATTCCATCGCCACATACAATAAAGCAAAGGAAATATATGACAGAATCGTAAAAGGCGAAGATTTTAATAAACTCGCCATGGAATTTTCACAAGATCCCGGATCTGCTCAAAAAGGCGGTGATCTCGGATTTTTTGACAGACGCAGAATGGTCCAACCGTTTGATAGCGCCGCTTTCTCTTTAAAAGTAGGAGAAGTATCCAGCCCTGTCAAAACTCCTTACGGATGGCATATTATTAAGGTTGTCGAGGTTCGTCCGTATCCCTCATTTGATAAAGCCAGGGAAACTCTTAAAGGTGAATTTAAACGCGGTGCACCCTTCAAAGCCGAATATGATAAATATCTTGCAAAATCAAGAAAAGAGTATAACCTCACTGCGGATAAAAACGGTCTTGCATTTTTATTATCAAAAATTGACACAAATACATTCATAAGTAAAATTCCTTTTGACAGCACTTTTAATGAGCAGGATAAGAAAACCGTAATCGCAACATATAAGGGCGGACAGGTTACTCTCGCAGATATTATTCAGCTTCTGAACGTAAATAAAGAGTTTTCCATGGCAAATGCGGGAGTGTCAACATGGAATAAAATAATTGATATTTCTGCCGATACACCGATTCTTAATATGATTGCCGCAAAAGAAAACATTGAAAAAGATGAAGATTATCTGGAACTTCAGAACGAATATCAGTTCGGACTTTTAAGAGAAAAAATTGACCTTGAACAAATTTCAAGCAAGGTGAAAATCACTGACGAAGACATGGCAGTTTATTATGATAAAAACAAGGAGAAATTTAAAATAATTGAGACTGAAACTGTTAAGTATAAACCGCTTGAAGAGGTAAAATCGGAAATTTCAAATGCCCTGAGACAACAAAAATTCAGCGAGACTGAAAAGACGTATGTCGAGAGTCTTAGACAGAAATACCCCGTTAAAATTTTTGACGATGCTCTGGCAAAAGCTTTTAAAGATATGTAATAACTGTATCCTTGAAAAATCATAGAATAATATTCTGTCTGGCTTTAGCCTTTTCCTTAATTGCGGGTATCAAAGCATACCCGCAAAAGGAAGGGGACAGGATTATAGCCGTTGTAGGTAACGATATTATACTGGAATCGGACCTGCAGTATCAGGTCCAGATGTACGCAAGGCAGAATCAGATAACTTCCATCAGTTCCGTCATTGCTCAGCAAATTTTTCAGCAAATGCTTACTGATAAAATTATCGTTGCTAAAGCTGAGCAGGATAGTATTACCGTAAAAGACGAAGAGGTAAATCGCGAACTTGATTACAGAATAAAATCGCTTATAGACCAGGTTGGTTCCGAAAAAAGGATAGAAGAAGTTTACGGTATGCCTCTGGTTAAAATCAGACTGACACTGCGCGAAGACCTGGAGAAAAAAATTAAAGCTGATAAACTTAAACGGAAAAAATTCGCAAATGCCCCGAAAGTTTCCGATAAAGAAGTTCAGGATTTTTTCAGAAGTTTAAAAGACAGTCTGCCGCCTGCTTCAGAGGAGTATGAACTTTTCCATATATATATTAACCGCAAACTTACCGATGCAGAGAAACAGATCGCCAGAGAGAAATCCCTGAAAATTCTCGATAGTATAAAAGCCGGAGTCGATTTCGGGGAGCTTGCAAAAAGAAATTCTGATGATAAAGGTTCGGCGGTAAACGGCGGAGATCTCGGATTCGCAAAAAAAGGGGTCTATGTAAAAGAGTTTGAAGAAGCTCTGTTATCACTGAATATTAACGATTTAACCGAACCTGTTGAAACGGAGTTCGGATACCATATTATAAGACTTACCGAAAAAAAAGGAGACCAGTACCGGGCACAGCATATTCTCGTTTCTTTTCCTATGCTCGAATCATCGGATCTGGAAACAATTTCATATCTGAATAAACTCAGGGACAGTATAACTGCCGGCACACTCTCCTTTGAAGATGCGGCTAAAAAATATTCGCAGGATAAGGAAAGCGCTCTTAAAGGAGGTTACATCGGATTTACGCCCGTAGAAAAATTTGACAGCACTTATACGGAAGAACTGAAAAAATTGGAAATCGGTGTGGTCAGTAAACCTCTAAGGATAGGAAATGATAAAAACTACGGATACGAATTAGTTAAATTAAAAAGCAAAGTTCCTGCTCACGCTCTGACTCTTGAAACTGATTATGATAAAATAAAGAAATATGCGACTGTGTACAGAGAAAATAAACTGTATGAAGAATGGATTAACGAATTGAAAAAAACAGTTTTTGTTGATGTAAAATTCTGAGCCGATGGAACTGAATAAAG
The DNA here is from genome assembly GCA_026390755.1 of Ignavibacteriota bacterium. Taxonomy (GTDB): domain Bacteria; phylum Bacteroidota; class Ignavibacteria; order Tepidaquicellales; family Tepidaquicellaceae; genus JAPLFI01. The sequence continues at coordinate 1,239 of JAPLFI010000145.1, read as the reverse complement.
TTCTTTTATCCGGCAATATTGCGGATTATCTTTTCATTGTTGTCCTTATTACTGCTTCTGTATTTATTTCTTTTTTTTATTACCGCAGAACAATTATCAAATCTGAATATAAAGCGGTATTAGTTTCCATAAGAATTATATCGCTTTTTTTATTGTTATTTCTGCTTCTGAACCCTTTTTACTCTTACCTGTTCAGAACGGATAAAAAACCTGTTAACGTTTTTCTCGTTGATAAATCTTTGAGCTTAAATACAGGCGGCAGAATAAACGATATGAAGAATTCCATTAAGTCTGTTCTGAATAATAATAAATCTTCCGAAACCGAAAATATGTTTTTCCTTTTCGGTGAAGATCTGCATATCCGTGCAGACGGACAGGAAAATTTATTTTCTGATTCGGGTTTGCAAAAAGGGGGTTATGCATCCAATATTTCACGTTCAATCAACTCTCTTAATAAAGTTCTTTCCGGCAGAACAATTAACTCCGTATTGATTTTTTCTGACGGGATAATAAACGACGGTGGTAACGGAGTCAAAGAAGCCCTGGAGTCAAAAGCCCCTTATTATTATATTATTCCGGGTGATACGGCAAGAAAAAGAGATGTTTTAGTTAAGACTCTTTTTTTTAATAAAACTGCCGTAACCGGCTTTAAGACAACTATTTCCGCCGAAATTAATTCATACGGGTTCGATAAAAAAATACTGGTCAATCTTTATGAAAATGCTTCTCTTATTCTTTCAAAGCCGCTGGAATTAACTGAAAATATCAACCGGTACAGCGTGGATTTTGAAATCAAAAGTAACGAAGCTTCAATAAAAAAATATAAAGTTGAAATTGCGTCCGATAAAAGTTTTTACAGTGAAGAACTTACAGGAAATAATAATTCGGAAGAATGTTTTATTAAATTTTCAAGCCGTGAATTAAAGGCTATTGTTATTTCCGGCAGTCCGTCTCCAGATTTTGCTTTTTTTTCTGAGACACTGCGAAAAATGCAGGATTATCATGCGGAATTTTTTACACAGAAATCCGGAGGAGAGTATTATGAAACGGGTAATCCTGACTTTAAAAATGCTGATTTTATTATATTATTCGGCTATCCGACGAATATTTCGGATAACTCATACGGTAAGAAATTGCTCAATGAAGTTTCCGCCTATGATATTCCGGTGATATTCATAGACGCTCCGGGTACTGATTATGAGAATCTAAAAGCTTTTGAAAATGTTCTCCCGTTTACCT
>JAPLFI010000183.1 GCA_026390755.1 Ignavibacteriota bacterium | reverse complement strand
GCGCTTTATATTGGTACAAATAACTTTTGCGGAAGTTCTCAATCATTTAATTCAACTGACGGATATGTTATAAGAAAATCTTCAATTTCGGGCGGTGGAACAATGGTTGTAACAGTTTTCAGAGGTCTTGTTGCCACTTCTTCATCTGCAGGTCCATACACACCGCAAGGTGTTGATAACTTTGATGCAAGCACTGCTGAGGGATATTTTATAGGAGTGGATAATGCTACTTTTGGAACTCTGATGATTAGAAGAGTTTCAACTCCGGGAGGAACTCCGACAATTTCAGGAAATATTTCTTTAACTGTTCCAACAACATATTATCCGATAAATGTCAGGCATAAGGGAAATACAGGCGGCTCAGCAAAATATTTAGATGCCTTGGACGACAGGTTATTTGCCGCTCAAATGAGAAGCGGAAGGCTCTGGACTGCGCATAATATTAATGTTACGAATGCAGGGGTAGCTTCCGCTACAGCTTCAAGAGATGCTTGCCGCTGGTATGAAATACAAAATCTCACAACAACTCCCACTGTCGTCCAATCAGGTACTGTTTATACGCCAAATACGACGAATACTGTTAATGATAGAAATTATTGGATTCCGTCAGTAAATATTTCCGGACAGGGGCACGTTGCTATGGTATTCTCAACTGCAGGAACAACTGAATATGCAAATGTCGGCACGGTAGGGAGGTTAAGTACTGATGCTTTAGTTACAATGCAAACTCCTGTTTTAATTACATCAAGTACAACAAATTATAGTCCCTCAGGTGACCCTGGTGGGACATACGGCAGAAGATGGGGAGATTATTCTTATGTATCAGTTGACCCGAATGACGATATGACGATGTGGTGCGTACATCAGTTTTGCGATGTCGCAAATTCGTACGGAGTAAGGGCTGTAAAACTTTTAGCTCCTCCTCCCGCAACAATTACAAGTTTTTCACCGGCAACTATACCCGGCGGGTATGCTTCATTTGATTTAACGGTAAACGGAACTTCCTCAAGCGGCTCAGGATTCTTTGACCCGGGTGCAGGTTTTGCTAACAGATTAACTGCCGGCATAACCGGTGGTGTGGTAGTGACTAGCGTGACCTATGTAAATCCCACACAGGTGATCTTAAATCTTAATACAACTAACATTATAAATCCTACAGGAAACATTACAATTACAAATCCCGATGGTCAGTTTACGACATATAATAATGCTCCTCTGCCGGTAAACCTTTCGTCATTTAATTATACTGTTATTGTAAGGAATGTAAATTTAAAATGGATTACTTCGCAGGAGACAAATAATGCGGGATTTGAAGTCCAAAGAGCAGTATTTGGTAGTGAGTATTTAGTATTTAGTAAAATGGCTTTCGTTTCAGGAAACGGAAATACGAATTCACCAACTACCTATAACTTTACCGATATGAATCTGAATGCCGGTAAATATCAATACAGACTAAAGCAGATTGATAACAACGGAAACTTTGAATATCATACTTTGAACGGGATTGTTGAAATCGGCATTCCGAAAAAGTTTGATTTATCGCAAAACTATCCGAACCCGTTTAATCCGTCAACTAAGATAGATTATTTGTTACCTGTTAATAGTTATGTTACAGTTAAAGTATTCGACGTTTCAGGACGGTTAGTGGAATCATTAGTGAATCAAAATCAGAAAGCGGGATATTATACGGTCAGTTTCAACGCTTCGTTTTTATCCAGCGGAATGTACTTTTATAGTATATCCGCAAAAGGTGAAAATAATAATAATTTCTCGTCCGTTAAAAAGTTAGTTGTCCTGAAATAAGGCATTCTGCACAAATTAAATCAAGAACATGTAATAAAGGCTTTAATTATTACAGAAAGCGTTAAAACTCTCTCATGGCGCATTTTTTCTTGAGCTGTGAGAGATGCCAGGTTATGTTAATTTCTTTCGGGCAAACTTCCACGCAGTTAAATATGGTATGACACCTCCAAAGTCCGTCTGGCGAATCAACTACGTCAAGCCTTTCGTTAGCCGCATCGTCGCGGCTGTCGAAAACAAATCTGTAGGCTTTCAGCATCGCCGCGGGACCCAGATAAGAGTCGTTTGTCCAGAGCGACGGACAGGAAGCCGAGCAGGCTCCGCACAAAATACAATTCACGGCTTCATCAATTACTGCCCTGTCTTCAATGCTCTGATACCTTTCTTTCGCAGGGGGTTGTGATTTTGCAATCAGATACGGTTTCACAACGTCATATTTTGCAAAGAAGCTCTCCATATCAACTATCAGGTCTTTAATGATCGGAAGCGAAGGTATAGGGTCAATCTTAATATATTTATTTTTGAAATCATGAACCAGTACCTGACAGGCAAGCATATTCTTTCCGTTAATCATCATTGCATCCGAGCCGCATATACCGTGAGAGCATGAGCGTCTGTACGCCAGCCCTCCGTCAATATCCCATTTGACCTTATCAAGACAGTCAAGTATCCTGAATGAAGGGTCAACGTCAATTTCATAATCTTTTCTGTAAGGCTTTTCGTCCTTTTCAGGATCAAATCTAAGTATTGATAAAGTGACTTTCATCAGTATTTTCTCTCCTGTGGTTGATAATTAAGAATTGTTACGGGTTTATATTTAAGTTCGATTCCTTTATCGGTCTTGAACGCAATCGTATGCTTCAGCCAGTTAACATCGTCGCGTTTAGGATGGTCAATTCTCCAATGCGCTCCGCGGCATTCTTTTCTTTCGAGCGCTCCCGTTACAATTGCATCAGAAAATTCAAGCAGGTTGGAGAGTTCGATGATTTCCATCAGTTCCGTATTGAACACGATACCCTTATGCATCATGTGAATATTTTTGAATTTCTCTTTGAGTTCATGGACTGTATCAAGCATAGACAGTAAATCCTTCTCATTCCTGAATACTCCGCATTTATTAGTCATCTCTTCTTTCAGTCTGACCCGGATTTTATCGGCATTTTCACCTGACGTAGTAGCGTAGAGTTTTTTAAACATTGCTTTGTCTTTTTTCTCAACATCTTTCGGAAGCGGCAACAGCTCGGCATCCCTGAGATACTTAACTATCGTCTTACCGGTTCTTCTGCCGTGAACTACGGCATCAAGAAGGGAGTTATTGCCCAGCCTGTTCGCTCCGTGTACAAAAATACATGCGCATTCACCAGCGGCAAAAAATCCTTTTACAATCGCGCCTTTTTCATCAGCGAGAACATTCCCGTATAAATCAGTCGGTATTCCGCCCATAGAGTAATGAGCGGTAGGAAGAATCGGAATAGGCTGTTTAACGGGATCAATACCGGCATAAGTTTTAGCAAAACCGGTTATTTCGGGAAGACGCTCTTTAAGTTTCGCCTCACCGAGATGTGTAAGATCAAGATTAACAAAATCTCTGCCGTCAATTCCTCTGCCTTCGTTGATTTCGGTCTGTATACTCCTGGTTACCATATCCCTCGGCGCAAGTTCCATTACTGTGGGCGCGTAATTTTTCATGAACCTTTCGCCGTCTTTATTTTTCAGAAACCCTCCTTCGCCGCGCGCTCCTTCTGTTACAAGAATACCGAGCGGATATAAACCTGTCGGGTGAAACTGAACAAATTCCATATCCTCGAGAGGTATTCCGGCGCGGAATGCTACTGCAACACCGTCGCCGGAATTCGCATAAGCATTCGACGTTACTCTGTAAGCCCTGCCATAACCGCCGGTACCGAACATCACTGCTTTCGCATGAAATGTGTGTATCTGCCCGTCGCGGAGATTGAACGCCGTTACACCTTTACAAACGCCTTCATCCATTATTAAAGACAGTATGAAATACTCCGAATAAAAACGGACATTTCTCTTTATACATTGCTCGTATAGAGTGTGAAGTAAGACGTGTCCCGTCCTGTCAGCCGAATAGCATGCCCTTAGCACCGGCATTCTTTTCGAATTCCCGTTTTCATCAATAACTTCTTTCGTATGACCGCCGAACTGTCTTTGGGCTATCTTACCTTCATTCGTTCTGCTGAACGGTACGCCGAAATGCTCAAGCTCATATATAGCATCGGGAGCTTCTTCGCACATCATAGATATAGCATCCTGATCTCCCAGATAATCACTCCCTTTAACGGAGTCGAAAATGTGCCACTCCACAGTATCGTGTTCTTCATTGCCGAGCGCCGCGGCAATACCTCCCTGAGCCGCGCCTGAGTGAGAACGTGTCGGAAAGAGTTTTGATAAAACAGCCACGTCAGCGCTTCCGGAAGTCTCGACAGCCGCTCTTAAACCGGCTAAACCAGCACCGACAATTATCAGATCGTGTTTATGTATCATAATTATTATATAATGAATATTTATTTAATATTATGGAAATATAGCAATAAATAAAACATAATTATAAATGACCTAATCCGGATGTTTGATTTTCATTTTAAACGCAATTCGAATATAAAAATATCAATAGCACTTCCTGTTGTTGCCAATCTGTGTGCTTAAAAGATATTCGGAATAAAACTTCCCAAATATGCAGTATTATTATATTCTCTGATAATTAACTTTATATTTGAAATCATATCTGATAAATTGAAACTTCGATTATGAAATTTACAATAATATTAAATTAATCAACAATGTGTAAAGCAATAATTATTATGGGTTCTAAAAGCGACCTCGACTGGTCAAAGAAAATCGAAAAATCCCTTGAAATTTTCGGGATTGAAAGCGCGTTGAGAATTGCATCGGCGCATAAAGTCCCTCTGAGATGCAATGATATCATTAAAGAATATGAGAAGGAAAATGTTGTTTTCATAACCGTCGCCGGAAGAAGCAACGCGCTAAGCGGATTTGCTGATGCTCAGACACACTGCCCGGTCATCGCATGCCCGCCTTACAGCGAGAAATTCGGAGGAACGGATATTTATTCCAGTCTGAGAATGCCTTCGGGAGTAGCACCAATGGTAGTGACAGAAGCCGAAAACGCCGCTCTTGCCGTCGCAAAAATTTTCGGATTAACAGACGGGGTTATTAGAAAAAATGTCCTGGATTATCAGAATAAAATGAGGGAAATCCTGTACAAAGACGATAAGGAGCTGAAGGATGGGTAGTGTTAAGGATTTAAAAATTATAAAGGAAGCAACATCAGAAAATCACGGTGCAGGAAGGTTTATTTATTCCGACAGGTATTCGGTTTTCGACTGGGGTGAAATGCCTGACCTGATTACCAATAAGGGCACCGCAATTGCAATACTCGGTTCATATTTCTTTGAAAAACTTGAACAGCTTGGCATCTTTACACATTATACAGGGCTTGTTGAGATGGACAGAGCGAAAAAGCTTGCCGATGTAAAAAATCCCTCGAACATTATGGAAATAAAACTGCTTCGTGTTGTAAAACCGGCTTTGAGTGGGAATCAATACGATTATTCAATGTATAAGTATGAGAAAGGCGGATTTTTAATTCCGCTTGAAGTGATATACAGGAACAGTTTACCGCCGGGAAGCAGTGTATTTAAAAGATTAAAGAACGGAGAAATAACTCCCCGGGATTTAGGACTGAACTATATGCCGGAACCAAACCAAAAACTCTCAACACCGATTTATGATGTATCTACAAAACTTGAAATCACTGACAGGTATTTAAGCTGGAGTGAAGCGCGGGAAATTTCAGGAATGACGGAAAAAGAAATTGAAGAAATTAAGGAACTTACAAACACGGTCAATAATCTTATAACGGAGGAATTCGCGCGTATCGGACTGGTTAACGAAGACGGCAAGATTGAAGTGGGGTATGATTTAAACCGTAGCCTGATGGTCGTTGATGTTCTGGGAACACTCGATGAATGCCGTTTTACGTGTGACGGACTGCCCGTGAGCAAGGAAATCGCCAGAATATTTTACCGTGATACGGAATGGAGCAGAGCAATAGACGAAGCAAAGAAAAAAGACAGACAAAACTGGAAAGAGATTTGCCGTGTGAAACCCGAGCCGCTGCCCCTGAAGCTGAAACAATCCATATCACAAATATATGCTGGATGTACAAACGAAATAACGGGCAGGGAATGGTTCAAAGATATTCCGCCTATGAATGAAATCCTGAAAGAAATAAAAGTTCAGTTAGGATTGTGAAACTAAATAACCAGGTAATTGTGATAATGGCATGCCCTATACGTTTCTGCGATACGTTCCTGCGAAGCAGTAAAAGAACCATGATTCTGAATTGAAAATAAAGAATATTTGTGGTAATTTTACCCGCATTCGTAGCTCAGTTGGCAGAGCAGATGACTCTTAATCATCGGGTCGGGGGTTCGAGTCCCCCCGAGTGTACGAAAACAGGTTAAAACCGCATTTTTTTACAAATAAGAGTAATAAAAGCGGGTTTTTTTGTATTAATTTATATTTACAAGTACGTGTTTTAACATATATGTACAGTAAGGGTTAAGGAAAATGGAAAGACTAAATTTTAAGCGGGAGAAATAAATTATGGCATTTTTAAGCAATAGAGACGGAGTTTATTACATTTGTTGGGAAGATGACACAAGAAAACGGCATTACCGCTCAACGAAATGTAAACTAAAAGCACGGGCACAGACGGTCCTCAGGAGATTTATAAATGAAGGGAATGAATTTCAGGAAAGGAAAAAGATATATTTAACTGATTACATAAATTATTTCTTGAAATCAATTAACAATTCCTTAGAATTTGAAACATGCAGGGCATACCGGAATGTATTAAAAAGTTTTCTGCAATTCATCGGGATTAAGTACATGCACCAGCTGAGCATTGAGGATATAATCAATTACACAAATGAAAAAGAAAAAACAATTAACAATACGAGCATTAATATACATCTAAGGCACATAAAAGCATTTATTCATAAGGCACGGGAAAGTAATTTTATTTACAGCGACTGGTATAAAAAAATAAAGTTTAAGAAGCTGGCGGAAAAAAGCCGAATAGCGATAGCAAGAGAAGATATAAAGATTATCATTGATGATACGGAGGATTTGTTTATGAAGGAAATAATCATGTACGGATATATGACCGGCTCGCGCAGGACCGAAATAGTGAATCAAACATGGGAAAATATTGATTTCAATAAAATGGTAATTAAAATAAGTAATACAGACAGTTTCCATACAAAATCAAAAAAGAACAGGATAATACCGATTAGCCATATACTGGCTGAAATGCTGAGGGAAAAGTTTTACAGGGAACAAATTATAAATAAAAAGGAATATGCATTCCGGTACAAAGACAGAAAGATAAACGCAGAACACGTCACGAAATATTTTAAGCGTGTATTAAACCGGAACGGATATGATAAAAAGATAACATTTCACTCGCTCAGGCATTCTTTCATTACTAATTTAATTAATGCCGGGACAGACATAAACACAGTTAAAGAGCTGGCAGGACATGACAGCATAACAACGACAGCACAGTATATTCACACGACTAATGAGCTGAAGCGGAAAGCGGTGGAGTTGCTGTAAAATACGTGCACAGAGAAATTGGTAAATATTATTTCCCGATAAGATTCTTAAATTTTGCCTCTTGTATTTTTTCCTGAAGAAATATTTTCATTAGCGATTGGTATGGAATATCGTTTTTATTCGATAATATTTTCAGGTCGTTTATCATAGATTCTGTAAGGCGAATAGATATTGCTTTTACTGATGGTTTCAAATTTGGAAAATTAACTTTTCTTGATTCACCCCAATCTATATAATCGGTTGAATCGGTTTTTTCCCAAAAATCATTTTCGGCATTTTCTGAATTAAATACCGGAATTTTCTTTTTCTTCATACAATATCCTTTCTTTCTTTGACATATCTCTTGCAGATATGACCCTGATAAGGTTTTTTCTAAAAGTAAAAACAACAAATAATTTTCTTGATATATTTGTTGTTCCAAGCGCATAATACCTGTCTTCAATCACACTATGCCTTAAATCTTCTTTTATAATCAACGGCTCGTTTAAAAATATTTCCTCGACTTCAAAAAACTTAACATTGTGTGATACTTCGTTTTTAAACAAATTACCACTATCCCATTCAAAGCCTTCAATTTTTGATATATCCATAAATGTATATGTCAAATATATACATTTTATTTAAATAAAGCAATAAGATAATAAATTCACACCCGTAATAAAGTGTTAAGTGTTAAGTGTTAAGTGTGATCCCGAAACAAGTTCGGGATGACAAAATAATAGTGTTAAGTGTTAATAAATGGGTAAAGACTTGATTTTATTATTTCATTAGATAAATTCAGGTACAAAAAATAATTAAAACGGTAAATCGTCGTCGTTAGCCGGGGGCTGGAATATGTCATCCGGGGTGATTTCGGGTCCCGCGGGATTTGCCCAGTCGGGCGAAACGTTGGCAAAATTACCGGAGTTCCCGGAACCGGAGGAATTATCATCCTTTTTCCAGAATTTGAACTGGGGGGCGTTAGGGTTTTCGGACTTGTTTTTGAAAACATTATAATTGGCTTTGCTTTCGTCAACGAATTCAATGTTTACCGATAAATAAGATTCACCGGTTTTGGACTGCTTTACCCATATTGCAATTGATTTAATTTCCATTGTGTTAGTTTTAAGTTTTAAGTGTTAAGTGTAATCCTGAAATAAATTCAGGTTGACAATAAATAATGTTCAGTGATTATAATTCATTTTTTGGGGAATGTTAATTTAATGGTTTCTTTTCCCGGGTTGAAAGTCACGACAGGGATTTGTTCACCTTCAATAACCAAGCCGGTAAAATCATCGGAATTCTTGCCTTGAATCATTTGGTTCTCAAAAAGTTTTGCCTGTTGCTTCAGGAGTTTCGCGCGGTCATCGAGCTTTGTTTTGAGCATGAGATACTCAGCGTCTTCATCGAGGCTGAACGTCATAGGCGTCATAGCTTTTTCAATTTTAACCCCGTGATAGGAATCATCAAAATCGTAACCGTGCAAAGCAATAAAAACTTTCATATTTTTGTCAATACGATCCACAATCTTTTTGAGGATATTCAGTTTGACAACTTCGGCTGAATTATTCGGGATATCGCACAAGTCGGCATAATCCACAACCATTGCATCAGAGATAACTGGCTGAGAGAATAAATCAGACAGCAAATTAGAATTAACGAGAATGTCCATTTTTAGTTCCTTTCTTTATTTTAGTTTTTATTAGTTGCTATTAGCATGCATATTATATTTTAAAATAAGTATAATTAAGAATATTCATTCGAATTCAGAGAGCATATTATTTAAATTATCGGATTCAGACTGTTCATAGAGACTGGAAACGATAGCGTTGAATTTCACACGGTCTAAAGATTCAGCGAGCCTAAAAGAATGCCCACAGAAAGAGCACAGGCAATCCGGATTGAATTCATCAGACGAAAGCATTTCATCACGAAGAGAAACAGCAGGAATTAGCGCATGAAACGACGCAAGGCAGCAGGGGGAGTGCCTGTCGAGAAAAACGACAGGCACAGATTTATTATTATTGAGACATTGAATATGCATCAGGCGACCTGTGACCTTTCACCCTCCGGATGATGGCAGGAAAAAAGGATTTCGGCAGCTTCGAGGAATGTATCAAGATTCCATGACGAAGCACCGCCGGTAAGCGCGAGCATTAAATCGAAAGCATCGGGATTTTGCTTTTGGCATTCCATGTAAAGAAAATAAGCGGCAGTATGAGCCGGATTAAAAACGGGATGCATTTCATTAAGCGTAACAGAAGAATGAAAAATCCATGATTCAAGTTGATTAGCAGACATTATGAAACTCCTTTCAATCTTTTTAATCCTGAAAAGTTAACAGCAAAATCAAGCGAGAAATCATTTAAAGCAGACGGCAACGGGCGACCACAGAGCCGGCACAGAGCGGAATAATAACAAACGACAGACAAGGCATGAAGAATGAGATTATCAAAATACTTGAACGGTTGAGATTTGGCAGTGCATTTCTTATATGAAGAAAGCCAAAAACGGAAATCGAAAGAAGAACGAATGAATGCTTCCTGAAGCTGAGACCTGGAGAGGCAAGAAATCGGATGAAAGGACAGAGAACGAAAGGAATAGGAAAAAGAGTGGGATGCATGGGGGATTTTTGAAGAGAACATTTGAAGGATAAAGAGAACAGTTTTCATTTTTAACTCCTTTGCTTTTTAGTTTTATAATTCATCCGTGATGTATCACAAATGTAGAACAATATAACAATACTGTACGATGTTGTCAAGTCTATTTACAGTATTTAATATAAATAATAAAAATATATATCACTTGAAACACGCATATATAGGGGTTTTGGCACGATACTTGCAATATAAGAAACATTACCTATCAATAATAGAATGCGGACAATATACGTACAAGATACAGAAACAAAATCATTGTAATAACAGAGCAAGAAATAATATACTGATAACGAGAACATGCAGACCAAACCAGACGGGCAAAGCGGCATGGAATTTGCCAATAATACCACAATAATGATAATAGTTGACTGCGAATAACAATAAAACAGGATTCCGAAAACATTGGTGTTGGTGGACGAAGCTACGAAGTAAACATAAATGTCAAACTTAGAAAGTAGTTTGATTGTGATAATTTGTAAAATCAGAATTGATATTTAAGAATAGTTGCATTGTTATCAGAGAAACCTTATGATGTTCTTATGTTTTCGGCGTTTGCTTTTTCGGATTGTAATGTTCTGCGAAATGACAATAAATGTCCTTAAATGTCCGGGAATAAATTCAGAATAATAATGACAGAATTTTACTACTGGGTTCCTGATGTTAATAAGGAATAGCAAATCGCCGGAAATGGCTGTCAGCTTGACTTCTGCACTGCCTGATTTACGCTCTTCGAGCACGAGCCTGCATATAATAACGTTGGAACAATCACACGGAAGCAGTCCGCTTGCGGTCTGCGAAGGCGGCGCGGAGAAAACAGTCCGATGTTCTTCCGGTCTGTTTTCTCCGGTTCTTGCCGCCGTTCCGTGCGATTGATTCAGCAACCAAGTCAGCAAGCGAAGTGCTCGATACAATCCCCTGCTTAAGCGGGGGCGCTCTTGAACGTGCAGCGTTAGCGGAAACGGCGTTTGTCATCAGAGACGGCAGAACACACATTGTTCCGTTTTCCGCCGCTGCACACAATAAAAATACTGAACACGAAGAGAGTACCGCGATAATGCTCTTTAATTCGGGATGTTGCTGATATGCACCGCAGTGAAGGGAAGTGGAGCGGAGTGATAGTGAGGTTTCGGCGTGTGTCCGCTGTGTGTTCTTTGCAGCGGTCACACGAGCGGCAAGGCGGATGCCGGCGGAGTGTTCTTTTCCGCGTGCTGCAGCCGACGTTTTTGCTGCGTCCGAAACCGAATCCCGATATAAAAAGAATCGGGACCTTGCTCCACGGAGCGAAAACGCACCGGAACGAGGACAGCATTTCAGCAATATTACGAAACCGGAACAATCTTTGCGAAAACAAATGAACGAGTAAAGCGGAGACGAGCAATAGACGAAGCGGAGCAGGTTGCCGGTGGATGGTCCCGTAGCGCTCTATGCGAAGGGTCAGCCAAGCGGCGGCAGAGAGGCGAAAGCTGAGGATGTTCTTACCGCGGCGAAGCCGACTTTGTCCGCCGCATCCGGCAACCGGCGGAGCGTAGGCGATAGCGAGGCGAAGCGGCGCAGTTCTTTTGTTTTCGTGCTCTTTCCAAAGTCTGTTCTTCCTGAAAGTCTGTTCTTTTTGAAGTTGCGCCGCAGGCAATCAATAGACTCGATGCAAAAGCAGTACTGATGCTCTTCCAGTTCTGCTTTTGCATCGAAACCAAAACAACCTGAGCAATCGGTTAC
>JAPLFI010000481.1 GCA_026390755.1 Ignavibacteriota bacterium | reverse complement strand
CGCTACATGTTTTATAACAAATGGAGATACGGCTCTTCGGAAGAGGACAAGACAAGCGTAATGGTCGGATTGAAATACCTCAATGAGCGCCGCGTTGGCAGACAAAAAGGGTTTAATTATGATACTGACCTCGGAAGCGGAATCATTTACGGACAGACTGTAAATCTTGAGAACGGCGATATCTACGGACGAATGAGCCGTGTATTAAAAAACGAGAACCAGATAAAATTATTCACTTCAGGCGGGTTCTTCAATCAGGATTCTTATTACGGAACGACGAATTACACGGCTAAACAGCGTGATTTTTATTTCAACGGACTGTATGAATTTGAGGTTTACAAGAAAAGCTTTCTCCGCTTCGGTGCAAGTTACCGCTACGAGAATATAGACGAGAACGTCAGATTCCTTGCAGAGGTTCCCAAGACTTATGCAGGGAATTACGAAAAACTTGAATCAATTCCCGGAGTTTTCACAGAAGCTTCTTTTGAGCAAAAGAATATTAACCTTTCCGTCATCGCCGGACTTCGTCTTGATTTTCACAATAAATACAATCTCATAACGACTCCGCGGATACTCATCCGCTATCAGCTCACTCCCGAGACCGTTGTGCGTGCTTCGTTTGGAACGGGATTCCGCACAGTCAATCTCTTCAGTGAATATCCGTCTCTTCTCGGCAGTGGAAAAGACATTGTTTTCAACGGTGAAATGAATCCGGAGAGAATGATAAACTACGGAATTGACATGATTCAGTATTTTAACCTCGGTTCCGTTGCCGGAAATATTAATCTCGATTACTATCGCACGGATTTCTCGAATAAAGTGATTCCTGAATACGACGTTATACCCGCCGCAGTTGTCTTTTCAAATTTCGGCAGAGCGGGTTCTGACGTATTGCAGATTGAATCAAACACGACACTGTTCAGAAATTTCGATTTTAAATTAGCTTATAAATTCATTGATTTGTTTTATTACAAAGACGGGCAAAAGTTAGAACAGCCGTTTAACGCCAAACACAGGATTGTATCGGGTTTATCATACAGTTCCGCCCGAGCAAATTCGTGGATTGCAAATGTAACGCTTCAATGGTTCGGAACGCAGGTACTTCCATCAACACAGAATGACCCGGTGCAGTATCAGCGACCGTCGGAGTCGGAACCATATACATTGATTAATATGCAGTTAACAAAAAACTTCAGGAACTTTGAACTTTACGCCGGAGTGGAAAACGTGCTTGACTTTATGCAGCCAAATCCGATCGTAAGCGCCGATAACCCGTTCAGCAGGTATTTCGACACTTCGTTTATATGGGGACCGACGCGCGGACGGGATTTCTATCTGGGAATTCGTTTTATGCTTCAGAAATAAAAATTATTTATGAACTTTATATATAAAAAAACACTTATTATCTTTAACAAACTAAAAAACAAAGGAAAGAAAAAATGAAAGCAAGAATCTTAGTTGTAGCCGCGGTATTAACCATGTTCGTAATGAACATTTCTTTAGCTCAGACCAATGAAGTAAAGAAAACCGAAGGCTGTGAAAAAAGCAAGACAGAGTGCACCGATATGAGCAAGAAAGAATGCACCGATATGAGCAAGAAAGAATGCACTGATATGAGCAAGAAAGAATGCACTGATATGAGCAAGAAAGAATGCACCGATATGAGCAAGAAAGAATGCACCGATATGAGCAAGAAAGAATGCACTGACATGAGCAAAACAGAGTGCACGGAGAAATGCAAAACAGAGTGCACTAACAAAAAGACAGGATCATCACAGGGCGCAATGGACTCAGTGAAAATCTGCCCTGTATCAGGCGAAACAATTGACGGTACAGAAGGCGAGCCGGTTAAATTCACGTATCTCGGAAAAGAATATACATTCTGCTGTGCGGGATGCTTAAAGAAATTCAAAGCCGAGCCGATTACATATATAAAGGAAGAAGTCAAATGTCCGGTAATGGGTGAGCCGATTGATAAAAGCGTTTCAACGACGGTTGACGGCGTGAAATATTACTTCTGCTGTTCCGGATGTATTTCGAAATTTGAAAAAGACCCGAAAAAATACCTCGATAAACTCGGTAAGAACTAATCCTGAAATTAAACCCGT
>JAPLFI010000520.1 GCA_026390755.1 Ignavibacteriota bacterium | reverse complement strand
GTTTGTGGAAAATGAAAAGAGTGCCGTTACTGAAATAAAATTTATGTTTTGTACACAACCGGAGTTGCTGCTCTGCTTACTACGATGCGGGAACATATTTATTTAATAGTCGAGCAGGGAAATATTGACATGGTGGAAACGAAAAGCCATAAGAGTTGTAAAAGTGACTAATAAAAAAAGGCTATTCTAATCTCAGAATAGCCTTTAACATATATTTCGGGAGTGTAAAATATTTTTTACAACTTACCTGCGGCTTTAAGGCGCGCTACGATTTTTTCCATTTCTGTGACGTAGTTATCAAACCTTGCAAGCCCCGCAGCGTAAGGCTCCGATGACGTCATATCAACTCCTGCTTTTTTCAGGAGTTCAAGCGGATAATCACTGCCGCCCGAAGACAAAAGTTTAATATAACTTTCAATAGAACTTTTGGCTGACTCTCCGCCGTTGTTTAAAACCCTGTCGGCGAGCATCATTGACGCAAGCATTCCGGTACTGTACTGGAACACATAATAATTCCTGTAGAAATGCGGAATATAGCTCCATTCGCTTTGTATGTAATCGTCAACCTGCGTAACTCCGAGGTCCTGACCGTAATATTTCCTTGTAAGTTCGAGATAGGTCTTATTGAGGAATTCAGGAGACAGGGATTTACCCGATTCAACATGCCGGTACATAGCAAGTTCAAACTCGGCGAATAAGGTCTGGCGATAGATTGTGCCTCGTGCGCCGTCGAGATAGCTGTCGAGAATGTACAATTTAAACATATCGTCCGTTTCATTCTTAAGCAAATAATCCATAAGAAGACTCTCGTTGAAAGTTGACGCAATTTCCGCGAGAAATGTAGGATAGCCCGCATTTCCATAAGTCTGATTTTTACTTGAGAAATAAGAATGCATAGAGTGTCCGAGTTCATGGGCAAGAGTAGAAACGGCATTGTAATTCCCGTTATAGTTCATTTTCACAAAAGGATGAATTCCGTAAACGCCGCCCGAATATGCACCGGACTGTTTCCCTTTATTAGGATAAATATCAACCCAGCGGCTGTTGAATCCTCTCTCGAGATTAGATACATATTCACTGCCGAGAGGTTTCATGGCATTAATAACGAGATCTTTTGCTTCGTCATAAGTATAAAGTTTATCAACTGCTTTAACGGAACTCGCATAAATATCTTCATACATAAACTTATCAACACCGAGCAGTTCTTTTTTTAGTTTAAGAAATCTGTGAAGCGGGTTCAGGTTCTCATTTACATTTTTAATAAGTGTGTAATAAACATTAGTGTCAATGTTTTCACCGTATAATCTCGCCTGCAGACAGCTTCCGTAATTCCGCACACGTTTATTAAAAACCCGATTTTTCAGATAACCTTCGAGAAGTGCGGCTAATGTATTTTCGTATTTCTTATAATTCCCGAAGAATGTCCTCATGGCAAGCGAGCGGTCAGCAGGGTTCTTTGAGCCTCGTGTTCTCATAAAATTAGCCGTGTTGAGATTAATCTTTGTTCCGTCAGAAAGTACTATTTCAGCGGGCGGCATGTCAACATCGCGGAGGAATCCCGATGCCTGAGAAGGAGTTCCTGAAAACAAGCCCATCTGGGAGATGAGTTTTTCCTGATCCTCAGGAAGTATATGTTTTCTGCTGCGAAGTGTATTTTCGATATCGTGTCTGAACGGAACGAGTTTTGGCTCTGCATCAAAATAACTCCATAAAACCTTTTCATCCATTTTCAAAAGGTCGTTATTAAAAAAAGAGAACTTCAATCCCATCTGTATGTACAGTTGCTGCATTTCGGCTTCCATCTGCAGATATAAGGGATTACTCATATCCATATCATTCTGAAAGCCGGCATAAGAACTGAGTTTCGAAGAGAGTATATCAATTTCCTCCATAAACTTCAGCATATCATAAAAATTGCGTGCGGACTGAGCCCATGTTTTTGCTTTCGCATCAACTTCGGTAATCATTCCCGCAAGTTTCTGCTTATCGGCGTTCCAGGCGTCAAGATTTGTGTAGATATCTTCAATCTTCCATGTGTATTCCACCGGGACTTCGGAGCGGGGTTTCTCGGACTAGTTCGGTATGTCCTTCGTCTGAGATACGGCGCTCACGGTGAGCGTCAGTAATAACAGAACGGTAAAAAGTGTTTTATAAGTTTTGTGCATGAGATATTTTGTTTTGATTAAAAAAATTTAGCCACAGATTCATTTTGTAACTGTGCATTTTAAAAATATATCATAAAAATAGTAAATTATATCCTGAATAAATATTGCATTTTCAGGAAGAACTGACGGTCGGTCATCACATACTTGCTTCTGCCGTCAGGCGCGTTGATGTCGTTATATGAATTAGTAAATCCGAAGTAGAATATTGTGAACGGATTGGGCTTATAGCTTAAGAGCGGGTTTATATAAAAGCTTCCGGAAAAAGAATTAAATTCACCAATCAGACGCAGGCTGATTTCCTTTGTAAAATTAAACGCAGAAGTGTTCCTGAAAATGTACCCGGCATAAAGCAATTCGCCGCCATAACTCTCAGCCAGCTCGTAATAATCCCAGGTGTTATACATAACGAGGCTGTTTACGGGCTTGAATGTTGACCACAGGCTGACAGACTTTATATAACCGACGGAAGGATTATCACTGCGGATGATAGATCTTCCGATATTGAAATACCCGCCGAGAGTAATTGCCTTAAAAGTATTGACATTAAAATTTATTGAAAGCGCACGGGCTCCCTGATTATAAACTCCGCCCCAGACTTCGCTGTTAACAGGGTGAAAACCAATATCAACCGAAATTTGATTTACGAACTGCATCCATATATCAAACTGAAGATATGTTTCGCGGTACCGTCCCGAATAATCGTGAATCCAATGCACATATAACTGCGGCTGAATCCTCTGAAGAAATTTTGTATCGGAATAAAACATATATCCCTGCCATGTTGAAAGTGAAATATTGTCATTACTGCTGATATATCCGTTATCACGCCTGACGTTAGGCGATACTGCGCTGAAATTTGCATTGTAACTCCAGTGCCTTGCATCCCTGTTCAGCGTAAGATTATACTGCATACCCGAAAACGATTCACCGTCGAGCGCATCAGTATATTTTCCGTTATCGAATGTACCGGGATTATAATAGTCAGGATAATTCATTTCTTTACTGACGGATTTCAGGACCTGAAAATCGACCGAATAATTTTTAAGAAAACGGTATTTACCGTCAACGCCGAAATTCCTGTTATATCCTTCAAAATCAAATCCGTTACTCCACTCCTTACTTATTTCCCTGTCAGTAAACACAAAACCTATATACGAATCATCATCTTTTATTGTATGCTTGAGGCGCAAAATATTTGAAAGCGAGTGCCTTTCGGTTGCAAGAAAATCACTCGACTCCTTAAAAGGCAGAATAAAAGGCGTTTTCCTGTCATTCGCAATAAGATAACCTATTTCAGTTTTGCCGATTTTTCCCGTGAGTTTTGTGGCATATAAGGGATTATTTATTGAACGGGTATAAACAACCTGTGTCGGAGACTGAAAAATATTCGCTCCTTCGAGGAAAAACGGACGCTTTTCGTTATAGAAAATCGCATAAATGTTATTAGCCGTAATAACTCCGGCATCGGATTCTACCTGAGAAAAATCCGGATTATAAGTTGCGTCTGCCGTTAGAGTTGAAGTAATCCCATATTTAACATTAACCCCTAACTCACCCTTAATTTTATCGTTATCGAAAGGAGAATCAGCATTATTGTAATCCGATATTTGTCCTGATTGTGAGCTTGTAAAAGAAGGCAGTATTTCAATATTTTTTCCGCCCTTTACATAAGACACTCCGTTTATTTTGCAGGCATGAGTAAAGAGAGTCGGGTCGTCGCGGGATAGAGGCATCAATGAATACTGAGAACGGTTTTCACGCGGACGAATTCGTATGAATTGAATTTGCCAGTCCTGAACATTTCTGTCAGGGAATCTTATACTTTTAAACGGTATTGCAATTTCCACAGTCCATTTATCTTTATATTCCTTTGCCGCCGAGTACCAGATCATGTCGAATGATTCATCTTCCATGCCGGGTGTTGTCCAGAGTAAATCGCCCTGAATTCCGTAAGGATTAACGAATAATTCATAAGCCTGACGACCTTCGTCATAAGTATCAAGAAAGAATCCGCAAAAATCGTCCTGAAAAATCTTATCGCGCTCGGCAATGGACTTTCTTAACTTGTCCATATTGTTTTCACGGCATATAAATCCGAAATAAAGATTATCGTCATCGTAATACATCATCACTTCAGTATCAACCTCTGGTTTCGTATTATCGCCCGGGCTGACTTCGGAAAAATTGTAATATCTGCTTATTTTTTTCCAGACAGGTTCATTAAGTTCACCGTCAATTTTTACCTCGGTGAAATTCTGACGTGTTATCGTTATTTCTTTAAACTGATTCGGAGTAAATTTTATATCGGATATTTTCTGAGTATCCAAGGAATCGGTTTTGATTTTACCTGATGTTGAGTCTCTCAAAAGCGGCGGCGGGAACGCAGGATTCGGCTCTGAAACAATATTTTCCGTTTGCCCGTCAAAATATTCGCAGGGAAAAGCGGAATTTGATAATTGGGAATCTTCGGTTTGAGACACCTGCGGAAAGGCGGTTGACCGGAATAACATTACGCTGAACAAAATAAAAAAGCGAAAGAGTAAAATTAACCGCACCCCGAAAGTCCCCTTTTATGAATTTTTAAATGTATTCTCTGATTTTACGTAAAAATATTGATAATTGTTTCAAATCAAGTGAATAATACGATTTTCGAAATTTGTGTAAAACCCAAATAAAAAATGAAATTCAAATAACCGATATACAAAAAAGATACAGAATCGGGATAATTATTAATCACAGGCATTTTACTTGAATAATTCTTAAATAAATATTATTTAGGTTAAATAATTCAAAAAATTAAAATATTAATTTCATGAAAAACCTACTTGTATTGATTATCGGTTTTACGCTCCTGATATCCTGCGGGATGCTGAAAAAATTTACATCTACGGGAGAAAAAGAGAAAAAAGTTGAAACAACCGAATCTCCCAAAAAGGAAACACCGCCCGTAAAAGAGACCCCCCCCGTAAAGGAAGAACTTTCACAAGATGAGACATCTAAGGGCACGATACAGACATCACAGGAAATCGGGATGCTGAGTTTCGATAAATCAAACCTGCCTTCGGATATAAAATATCAGGGAAAAGTAGTAACGGGTAAAAGATGGACGGATAAAAACGGAGAAAACTACCTGGTACTGACAAAGACAGACGTAAAGAAAGTAAAATCGAAACAGCCGGATTTTGAAGAATATGATTTACAGGCTGAATTATACGGATACCATTACGTAAAAAGCGGAGACTCATACAGATTATTATGGAAGATAAATGACTTCATCAAAGATTGTCCCTTTGACCTCACGCTTGATTTTATTCCGGGCTCACTGTCAATCACCGATATAAACAATAACGGCATTGCGGAAAGTACATTCCTTTATAAAATGTGCTGTCGGAGCGACGTTTCGCCCAGCGAGCTTAAACTTATGATGCACGAGAACGAGGATAAGTACGCGCTGAGGGGCAATATGCACATTAAAATGCAGGGTATAAACGAAGGCGGAAGTTATAAAATTGATAAAGCATTCGATTCAGCTCCGAACAGCTTCCTCGATTATGCAAAAGAACAGTGGAAAGAATTTAAAATGGAAAAACTGAATTAAACACTGCACGGTATTATATTGAATATCAAATTAAATTTTCGGACTTTGTTACATGCTGAATAACATCATAAATATAAAGAAAAACGAATGGCTTAATTCCAACGATTGTACGGCTAAATCTGTAATCAGTTATATCAGAAACAAAGGCGAACTCCGTGAGCCGCAAATTCAGGCAATTGAAACTTATCTATTCCTGAAAATCAGAGGAGAGAATAAACCTCTCTGGAAATTGTTCTCCGAAGGTTTCTTTATCAATAATAATATAGATTTATCAAGGTTAAATATTAATCAAGCCGCACGAGAAAGACTTTCTTCCGATATTTCCGCCCTCGCTCTTTACGATTATTCTAAATTCAAAATCAACGGCTCCACACTTCTGCCCGAACTTGAAAAACTTATCATAGAGACACCCAACGATTTGGATTATCTGAAATTCATTAAATCAATTTTCTACAACGTTGACTATTCAGATTTTCTTTTCAGTCTTCCTATGGGTGCGGGTAAAACTTTTTTGATGTCAGCTTTTATTTATCTGGACTTGTATTTTGCTGCGCTCGAACCTGCAAATAAAATTTTTGCACATAATTTTCTTGTCCTTGTTCCATCCGGTTTAAAATCTTCAATCGTTCCAAGCCTTAAAACTATAGAGCATTTTAATCCTAACTGGGTTTTACCCGAACCATCTGCATGCGAAATTAAAAAGCTGTTGAAGTTTGAAGTTCTCGATCAGCCAAAAACCGCTAAGAAAAGTAATAAGGCTCGAAATCCGAACGCTCAAAAAGTTAATCAATATATTTCAGACGATAATCTTTTCGGACTTGTTATGGTTGTTAATGCCGAAAAGGTTATTCTTGATAGACTCGATTTAACAGCTAACTATGAACTTATAGAAAAGTCCGACGACGAAAAGGACAGACTCGCTAATGAATTGCGAAATATTATAGGTAAAATTCCGAATCTGCAATTGTTAATTGATGAAGTTCACCATGCCTCACTTCCTGAGATTAAACTCCGTCAAAAAGTTAATCAATGGCATAGCGCGGGAAATATAACATCCGTTCTCGGTTTTTCGGGTACGCCTTATCTTTCAAGTCCTGATAAACTAACTCTTGGGCACGATTCTGCCTTTAAGTTTTATCAAATCACAAACACAGTTTATTATTATCCTTTGGTTTCGGCTATTAAAACTTTTCTTAAAAATCCTACCGTAAAAATAGCTCAGAATCTTACTCCTCTACAAATCATCGAAAAGGGCGTAAGGCATTTTTATGAAGAATATCAAACTAAAGTTTATAAAAACGGATGTATCGCAAAACTCGCTATATATTGCGGTAATATAGAACGTCTTGAAACAGAAATTTATCCTGCTGTTTCCCAATTGATTCGTGAGTTTGGAGATTCCGAAGAAAATATACTGAAGTTTCATAAAGGGAACAAGATTTTTATTCTGCTCGTGCAAGTCGGCAAAGAGGGCTGGGATTGCAGAAGTCTTACGGGTATCATCCTGTCTCAAAAAGGCGACTCGCCGAGTAATATGGTTCTGCAAACTTCATGCCGATGCCTTAGAGAAGTTGATAAAGGTCAGAATGAATCTGCTGTCATCTGGTTGAATGACCATAATGCCAAAATCCTGAACCGACAACTTAAAGAAACTCAGCACACGAGTATTGAAGAACTGAACAGTCTTTCACGGGATGGCGATTTAGAATATGTTGAGCGGTTTTCAAGGATGTCCTACCTTGATATTCCGCCCGTTGATTTCTATCAAATGAAAATTAACTATAAAGCGTTACTGCTTGAAAATTCCGCAAATACAAATATCAAACTCAAATCTCTTTATGAAAATATTGATAAGTATAAGTCTAACGTAATTATAGATACTCAAAAAGATTTCTTCGGTAAGGATTCTACTTCGGTAAGTGAATCCATTGGAAACGATATCGCAAACTTTGAATTTTGGCTCGCTGATATTTCAAAGCAAAGTCTTAGTTCTGTTTCTTTTGAAGAATTATTAAGTCATAAGGATATTCTTTTAAAGATATTTGAGTCTGTCACTTATAAGCAATACGGTTATTCGGTTTTTAATGATACTTATAATATTTCAAAGATTGAATCTCAAATCCGACTCGCATTTTCAGTTAAAAGAAGTCTCGAAACAAATCAGGAGATTGTCCCTCAAAATGCCGATTTGCTCATAGCGGAAAAGCTATTTCCTTTTGAAAAGAATTCTAAGTTCTATCCTTGGGAAAAGGACAGGGATATAATCCTGAATGCTGATTTAAATAATGCAGATGTAAATAAAAGTATTGATTACGAAAAGTTGAAAGAACTGTATAATTTGCAGAAAGATTTGTTTAAAAATACACCTATAGTTGATAATTTCCCTCTTTTTGAAGAATTCATTAAACAGTTCGATATATCACTCGCTGTTAAGTCAAAGGATTTCACTTTCCATTATCTTCCTTATAATTTCATTCAGAGTGGATTCGAAATGGATATTTTAAAGGAGATTCTTACTCTCGATGAATTCAAAGAACGTAAACTTGAAGTTTATTATAACGGCGAAAGAGGTCTTACAGGGTTTGTACTTAACTGTTTTTCGGTGAACGGCAAAGGATGGAAGTTTATAGGCAGATACACGCCGGACTTCCTTATCATAAAAAGGAATAAAAAGAAAATTCATAAGATATTAATTGTCGAAACAAAAGGAGAAGGTTATTCAGCCGACACGAATTTCATAGGCAAAAAGAAATATGTCGAAACGGAATTTCTTAGAATCAATAAAGAGAAGTTTAAATATAACAGATTTGATTTTCTGTATCTTGAAGATAAAGATGCAATATCAAACAATCTGTCAAAAATAAATAACAGAATTAAAAATTATTTTAACGATTAGTTTATGCCCATAAAATATGTTCCGTTTTTTCCCGATACTGTCGAAGGTCAGGCAATATTAAACAATTTCACACGCACACGCCGTTATCTTAAATATCGTGATAACGATAAAGTCTTTGATAATATACGTCGCGGTATGCCGTATTATGAAGTGGAGAAAGTTGAATCTGTCGGCAGTAATCCGAAGAATATGGTTATTCGCGGTGAATGCATCTCTGCCTGTGCATTTCTAAAAGAACAGGAAATCAAAGTTGACCTTGTGTATATTGATCCGCCTTTTGCTTCTGGCGCTGACTATGCAAAGAAAGTATATATCCGCGGTAACCAAAAAGTTGCCGAAGCAATAAAGAAAGCTGAGGAAGAACTCGATGTAGAAGAACTCCGTTCTTTTGAAGAAAAGATGTACGGCGATATTTGGAATAAAGAATCATATTTAAACTGGATGTATGATAACTTACTCGCTATTAAAAGTGTAATGTCTGATACTGCGAGTATATATGTCCATCTCGATTGGCATATAGGACACTATGTAAAAATTTTAATGGATGAAGTATTTGGAGAAGATTTCTTTAAGAATGAAATTATATGGGCATATAGAAGGTGGACTGCTTTATCTAACACTTTTCAAAATTCACATGATTTAATTTTTTGGTATTCATTAAATGATTGTTTTATTTGGAATCAAATCTTTGAACCGTATGCAGATAAAGAAGCTCATTTCAGTGTAGAAGATGATAAAGGCAAATATCGTTGGCAATATTTAAAAGGCAAAAAGTATAAATTGTATCTTCAAGAAGGAATCAGAATGAAAGATTGGTGGGATGATATTCCTTATATAAATTCAATGGCAAATGAAAGACAAGACTATGCCACACAAAAACCTGAAACTCTTCTTGAACGAATAATCAAATCCAGCAGTAATGAAAATATGATAGTTGCTGATTTCTTTGGCGGAAGCGGTGTATGTGCAAAAGTTGCAAATGATTTAAATCATAATTTCATTCACGTTGATATTGGTATTAACAGCATTCAAACAACTCGTGACAGACTTCTCTCCGCAGGAGCGGAATTCGATATCTATGAAATAAAAGACGGAATCAATCTCTTCC
>JAPLFI010000067.1 GCA_026390755.1 Ignavibacteriota bacterium | reverse complement strand
TACTTGAAATTTCCTCCTGCATAAAATTGTCGAAAATTCGATTTCGGACTGTAGGCTTTATACCAACTCCCGTATCCCGGACAAAAAATCTGAATGAATTACTATCAATCGTACAGCCGAAAGTAATGCCGCCGGAATCAGTAAATTTCACGGCATTATCCAGCAAATGGGATAGTATTTTCCCGAGTAACTCGGCATCGGTATGAATTTCATTGTTTTTTTCCGGTGTATGCAAAGATAAAGATAAGTTTTTTTCAGTGCATTGCTTGCGGAAAGTCAGGCGAATTTCCTCTAAAAGTTGTTTAACATTATATGTTTTTTTGTGAACTCCCATACCACCGGAGACAATCAGGGAAATATCCATAATATCTGTGATGGTGTTTATTAACCTGTAACCGCTTTTATTTAACACGTCAAGGTATTTTGCTTTATCCCCGGCCGAAATATCAGGCTCAGCCAGGAGCTGTCCAAAACCGAGAATGCCATTAAGCGGAGTGCGCACTTCGTGTGAAATATTGTTTATAAATGCAGTTTTAAGACGATCGCTTTCTTCGGCTTTTAATAATGATTCCCTTAGCGCTTCCTCCGCCAGCTTCCGCTCGATAACCCTTTCCAGTTTTTCGGCGATTGCGTTTATCAGGTTTCTCTCTTCTTTTAAAAACGGTCCTTCGTCCCTGATAGTCCGCTCTTCGAGGTAGCACAGGTCAATTACTCCAACAGGTTTGCCATCAGACTTAAGACCGGCGGACATTTTCCAGTCAGTTTCACGGAAATTTCCTGACTGATATTGCCGCCCTTCAAAAATAATGCGCACACAGGTAATTTCAGAATGTAACCAGTAATTCGGTATAAGGTCGGCGGTTCCCTGTAATATCTTCTCAATGCTGTCTTCTTTCTCAATTAAACCGTTGATGGCATAGAGGCAGTTCAATTCCTTAACGCGTTCCCTAAGTGCCTCTTCCGCCTGCTTCCGCTCGGAGATGTCTATCATGAAATTCAAAGAGGCAACATTCCCCTTCCATTTTATCAGTACCGCGCTGATTTCCATCCAAAGGGCACTACCGTCCTTCTGAATAATCCGAAAATGATAGCGGTTAGAAATATTCTCACCCTGTATTCGCCTGGAATACCGGTCAATAACTGAGCCTTTGTCATCAGGGTGTACGAACTCAATAAATGGTTTTGCCATGAGTTCCTCAACCGAATAACCGGATATATTAACAGTCACCGGATTGAGAAACACGAACTTGCTATCCTGAAGCACGAAAATGGACACATTAGCATCCTCAGAGAGAGTTCTGTAATTTTCCTCGCTCTCCCGCAGCGATTCTTCCGCCTGCTTCCGCGCGGTTATATCTTTTTCGTATTCAGCCTTTAAAGAATTATTTTCTTCCCGCAGCAAACAGTTTTGCGCCTGCAATTCTTTTATAAGTTCTTCTTTGGATTTATTCTGATTATTCAAATCGCCATATTAAATTATTCTCGTTTATAATAATCACGAGTTAGCCAGTTGGTTTGATTCATTTCGCTAAATTACTTATTTGCGAGAAACAAACAAATGGATAAATATTAGTGCTGCACCTTGTCCTGATTCTGAAATAAATTCAGGACAAGATTTATTTCAGGTAAAAAATAAAACAATGGAAACAATATTACTGATAATTATTATAGTTTTAATTATAATTGCCGTAATTATAATCTTTGCAGTACGTCCGAAAGAAAACGAAGTATTAAAGGATTTACCCGTTAAGGTGCAGGAACTGCAAAGCAGTCTGTCAAAAATCGAGAATAACCTTAAAGATGATTTTCGCATAAATCGCGAAGAAAATGCGAACACAGCAAAAGAAAACAGAACCGAGCTTAACGAAACACTGAAAGATTTCCGGTCTGAACTATCTGACACATTAAAAAACATTACGGAACAGTCACAAAGCGCGCTTAAAGACATCAATAAAACTCTTAGCGACAACATTGATTCGCTTATCTCCAAGATAGAAGAAAAAAACAAAGAAAACCGTGAATCATCAGAAAAAGCATTCAGGGGATTTTCTGAAACCTTTGATAAAAACGTATCTTCATTTAATGAACTGCAGAGAGAAAAATTCACTCAGTTAGAAAACAAGCAAAACGAATTAGTAAAAAGCACCGAATCGAAATTAGAATCAATAAGAATAACCGTCGAAGAGAAATTAGAAAAAACATTAAGCGAGCGTCTGGGTCAGAGTTTTGAAACCGTAGGAAAACAGTTAATAGAGGTGCAAAAAGGACTTGGGGAAATGCAGACCTTAGCACAGGATGTAGGCGGTTTAAAGAAAGTATTGAGCAACGTAAAAATGCGGGGTGGTATAGGAGAAGTACAGTTAGCGATGCTGTTGGAGCAGGTGCTGGCGCCGGAGCAATATCAGGCAAATGTAAAAACCAAGGCAAGCAGTAATGATGTTGTTGAATTTGCCATTAAATTACCGGGACCCGGGACGGAAGAAAATACGCAGGTTTGGCTTCCGGTTGACGCAAAATTCCCGAAGGACGTTTACGAACAATTACAGACCGCTTATGACACCGGCGATACGGCGCAAATTGAACAGGCACAGAAAAACCTTGATAATACTATCAGGAAAATGGCAAAGGACATAAGCGATAAATACATTGACCCTCCGAACACGACAGATTTCGGAATAATGTTCTTACCGTTTGAGGGAATCTATGCAGAAGTTGTACGCAAAGCCAGTTTACTGGAAGATTTACAGCGGAATAATAAGATAATTGTTACTGGTCCGACAACCTTAGCGGCGATATTGAATTCTCTGCAGATGGGATTCAAAACGCTGGCAATACAAAAACGAAGCAGTGAAGTATGGAATATTTTAGGCGCGGTTAAAAAAGAATTTGATAATTTTGCGGGATTAATTGATAAAGCTCAGAAGAATATACAGACCGGTCTTGACCAGCTTGACGACGTGAGAGTAAAAAGGACAAAAGCAATACAGAGAAAACTCAGGGGAGTTGAAGTCCTCAGCGCCGCGGAAAACAGTTCTTCGGCGAAAATGATGTTAAAGGAAGCAGATGACAGCGAAGTAATTGACGATGAAAACGAAGAGCAATAGAAATTACCGTCAATTAAGTAATCGGCAGAAGTTGCGACCCTCGCGGCGATTACATATTAACGGAGCATCTTTGAAGCATCTTTGAAGCAACTTTGGAGTATCTTTAAAATTTCGTCAGTGTTCCTGTTGCCGTATTAAACTTCGCAATCTTTATCCAGTTATATCCGCCTGCAGTCATTTTTATTCCCCAGAAGTCGTAATTTCCGTAAGCTCGGTCGCCGTATTCGTTTAAGGCTGTCCTGCCGCTGGCACCGAGATAACTATCGGAGATGCCGGTAAAAGCGGTTTTCAATGTTTCAATGCCCGGATTTGTACCTGTTGAAATATATGTAAACACGGCTGTCCATAGAGCGTCATACGCTGTGACAGAATAGACATCGGGTACTCTGCCGATTCTGGCTTCAATCTGCTGAATTAAAGGTTCCCATTTATCTCTGACATAATCATCCAGCCCGAAAATCGGACACGGGAAATATCCGTGATTAGCGGCAAATCCTGCGGCGGCAGAATCCTGTATAATAGCTTTGTTATTGGCAATTGCAGAACTCCCGTACCATCTTACATTTGACAGAGAAGAATAGCCGGATGACAATTTCAGAATATTTTTTGCCTCATCAAAAGCCGCAACTAAAACAGCAACCTGATTTGGAGGATATGTCAGAAGCGCCGACTGGACTTTGCTATTTAAATCATTAATATAAGATGTAAAGTCGGTTGTTTTTGGGTCATACCTTACGGGAGTAATGACAGTACCTCCGGACTGAGTAAACTCCTGCGACACTGAATTTACGAGGTCATTTCCCCAGACATCATTCCTTAAAACGGGAATAATCACTTTGACCGTATCGGATTTGAGATACTCGTTAATTGCTTTTGCCTGACTTCTGTCATTAGTCACATAGCGGAAAATGTTATCACCGCTTATAGCGAGCGAAATAGCGACGCTCGAGGGGCTTACAAGCAGTACACCGGCGCTATCGGCAAATCTTTTTAATGCAAAAACCTCGGCACTGCTGTACGGTCCGATAACAAATCTTATGCCCCTGTCAAAAAGAGATTTAATTTTATTCAATGCTATTACCGTATCGGTTCCGGTATCCTCTGTAAAAATCTGAACAGACCAGTTGCCGCCGATATTTAAAAGATAGGCGTTTATTGCATTCACTGCAATATCCAGCGAAGCATTTGAACTTTCGCCGGAAGAAGCTCCCGTACCGGTGAGAGAAAGAAGAACACCGATTTTAATTTTAGCTGCGGTAGTGGATTGAGGAGCCTGCACGGGGTCATTACTGCAGGTGCAGAAAATAAACGGGAAAAGGATAACAAACAAAAAATATATTTTTTTCATATTGATTTTTATCGTACAATTTCAGCGAATTAATTTTTAAAATCAAGGTAACTAATATCAGTTGTCGCTTATAATCGGGAAGTAATATTTCTTTATTCTTTCGCTTATCTCAGCAGCGGTATAGATTTTTATGAATTTCCATGTATTCAGCCTGTTTTTTCCACAACTCAACACGGTTTTTCCACAACTCAAATTTATCGAACTTTATTTATAAAGTTTATCAGTTATTTTTGCAGAACAAATAATTTTTATAAAGTTAACACAGACAATGAAAACAAAAATTAATAGTATAACTTTAACATCGTATATGGCGGTATTGTTTTCTACTATTTCAGCTTTATTTATAATAGCAGGAATTCTTTTGCCATCGTTGGGATGTAATAATAATCCCATTTCTACTACTACTAATATTGAAATGCATATCGTTCCACGCGATCCGGCATATCCGGGTTCCTATCCGATTGTTGGAACAAGTCAAACTAAATGCTATGATAGCTCCGGAAACATTATCACTCCTGTTTCAGGACAAGCGTTTTTTGGACAAGATGCGCAATATACACATACGGCTCCCAATTACACCAAAAGCACAAATGGGCTTACTATTAAGGACGAGGTTACCGGTTTAACGTGGCAGAAAAGTTATGAGAAACCAACTTTCGGCGGTATGTATTACTGGGCAGAAACTCAAACTTTAGTTGACAATCTGAACAATCAAAACTATGGTGGATATAACGACTGGCGGCTTCCAACCATAAAGGAGCTATACTCTTTATGGAATGGCAGTGCGGGCTGGCCATATATTGATACAAACTATTTTGATATTAAATATACTGATGAACAAGATCTCAGTCACGCTATATTCTGGAGCAGCGACAAATATACGGGAGTGATGGGCAACACTGGAAATTCTCCCGGTGCTGAAATTGCCTTCGGAGTGAACTTCGGTACCGGACATATCAAAGCTTATTCTATCAGTGTAGGTCCAAAACACTTTGTTCGTTGTGTACGCGGCAATCTTGCGTATGCTGTAAATTTATTCCAAAACAATAACGACGGAACTATTTCTGATTTGGCTACCGGTTTAATGTGGCAACAAACCGACAATGGTTCAGGTATTGATTGGGAACACGCCCTCGCCTATGCTCAAACGCAGAATAACGCAAATTATCTGGGTCACAACGATTGGCGTTTGCCCAATACAAAAGAACTTCAAAGCCTTGTGGATTACACACGCTCTCCGGGTGCAACAAACCCGGCTAATGTTGGACCGGCAATAAATCCACTGTTCAGTTGTACCGGTATCCTAAACGATGGAGGAATAGCTGACTTTCCATATTATTGGACAAGTACATCGGCTATTCCACAAGCAAATGGCACCTATGCTTACGCATGGTATGTGGCTTTTGGGCGGGCAGAAGATGGAAACGGCCAGGATCTTCACGGTGCCGGTGCAGTGCGATTCGACAAGAAGATATTAGGTACAGGCGCAGGAGAAGAAAGGGTATTAAACTTTGTACGTCTTGTACGAAACATTCGATAAACCAACAAACTTGAAAAAATACATTTTTCTTATTTTGCTTCTGATGCCCTTTATTGATAAACTTTCACTGACACCCTTACCGGGGGCTGTAATTCAAATAGTAAACGTTGCGGATAAAAATATTACGCAATCCGATATTAATGGGAATTATGTGCTTACTAATGTCGTTCCGGACAGGTATGAGATTAAAATTTCATATATAGGATACAAAAATGTGATTGTTCCGAATGTAGTCGTATCTTCAGGAAAAGAAACAATACTGGATATCAAGATGGAAGAGGATTTAGTGACAACAGATGAGATAGATGTAACGGTAAATGCTAAAGACAAAACAATAAACGACTTAGCCACTAACAGTGCACGTACATTTTCTATGGAAGAAGTAAACCGATATGCCGGATGCAGGAGTGACCCGGCACGTTTAGTGTCAAATTTTGCAGGGGTAAACGCTCCCGATGATTCAAGAAATGATATAGTTATCCGCGGCAATTCGCCGGTTGGTGTTTTATGGCGAATAGACGGAATGAATGTAACAAATCCCAACCATTTTGCTTCAATCGGCACAACAGGCGGTGCAGTAAGTGCATTAAATACAAATATGCTGAAGAGTTCTGACTTTTTCACATCGGCTTTTCCATCGGAATACGGCAATGCCATCTCAGGAGTTTTTGATCTGGGGTTTAGAAACGGAAATACTCAGAAAAGAGAAACCACACTTCAATTAGGAGTAGTAACGGGCATCGAAGCTGTTACCGAAGGACCCATAAACAGGGATAATGGCTCATCTTATTTAATCGGTTACAGATATTCTCTTGCCGGCATTGCACAAGCAATAGGAATAAACATTGGTACTCCTTCTACACCGTCTTATCAGGATCTTTCATTTAAAGTAAACAGCGGAAACACAAAATACGGGACCTTTTCGCTGTTTGGCATTTTAGCTGCAAGTAATATTTCTATAACGGGTGGTAATTCCAATACTTTATACGGTAATGGAAATGATGTAGATTTTGACAGCAAAATTGGAATTGCAGGATTGAATCACCTCCTTTTAATTAACAGTAAATCTTTTATAAGTTCTTCTGTAGGTATAAATTATTCAAAAACCAATCAGTTGAATTACGATTCATATCCAAAAGGAACTTCTTATATCAAAGAGGAAAATAACACCAGTAAAACAGGTTACAATTTTATTACGAGCTACAATTTTAAAATTAATCCGAGATTATTTATAAAGACAGGGGTTCAGGCGGAATTAATGAAATTGTATCTTTATGACAGAACAAAAATGGATCAACAGGACACATGGAAACAAATTTGGGATTATGACAGTTATACTACATTAGCACAGGCATTTGCACACGTTAAATACAGTTTTAGCGAAAAATTTACATTGAATACCGGCATACACGCTCAAAAGTTTTTTCTGAATAATTCTTTTTCAGTTGAACCTCGTTTCGGATTAAAATATAATATGAATAATATCAGCAGTTTTAGTTTAGGATACGGATTACATTCTCAGATACAGCCAATAAACGTATATTTTTTACAAACACAAAATGCAGACGGCTCTTATAATTATGATAATAAGAATTTGGATTTCACAAAAAGCCATCATTTTGTTTTAGGATACGATTTACAGCCTTTTACCGACTGGCGCATAAAAGCAGAAGTTTATTATCAATATATATACAATGTACCCGTGAATACTTTTTCTAGCAGTTACTCTATGCTGAATACAGGGGCAACCTTTAAAACTGATTTGGAAGACAGTCTTGCAAACAGCGGCACAGGGAAAAACTACGGAGCAGAACTAACCATCGAGAAATTTTTCAGTAACGGATACTATGGATTATTCACCGTCTCTGTTTACGATTCAAAATATACTGCAAGTGACGGCGCAGAAAGAAACACCGCTTTTAACGGAAATTATGTTTATAATATCTTAGCAGGAAAAGAATGGAAAGCGGGCAGTGAAAAAAGAAATAAAATAACCATAGATTTCACAATTACAGGTGCCGGCGGCAAGCCCTACACGCCTATTGATTTACTGGCATCACAAATTACGGGTCAGGAGCAATTAGAAAACAATGCCGCTTATACGATGAATTACACCAAATATTTCAGGGTGGATTTTAAAGTCGGATATACACTTAACAGCAGTACAAAAAAAATGTCTCACTCGTTTTATCTGGATTTACAAAATATAACGAATAACGAAAACGTTTTTTCACAGACTTATGACAACAGGAGCCGGTCAATAAACACAACTTACCAGCTCGGAATATTTCCAAACTTTGTTTATAAATTCCAATTTTAGATAAGTTATGCAAAACAAAAAAATCAAATTTATATATAAAACAGGAATATCAATAATCATTGCATTTCTGTTTAAAATGTTGTTTTTCAAAGCCAATGAATTCATTGATTTTGATTTAATTTACATAACAGGAATGGTGCTCATACTCTGGGAGGGTAATCTGCAGATTGACAAATGGCTGAACACCAGATATAAATGGTTAGAAAACCCAAAAAAAAGACTGATAATTCAGGCGATTTCCAGCACATTATTTACAACCGTTATTTTATTTGAATTAATGTTTATCATTCACCAGATAAAATTCAGCGATGGTGAAATAATCAACCGCAAAATGCAGGAAACCTTTATACCGGCTGTGTTTTTTACATATATTTTATTAACCATTACAGTCGGCAGTCAGTTCTTTAAAGCATGGAAACAAAGTCTGGTGGATGTAGAAAAATACAAAACCGAAAGCTCAAATGCTCAGTTGCAAAATTTGAAAAACCAGCTCAACCCTCATTTTCTTTTTAATAATCTCAGCGTACTTACCTCGCTGGTTCATAAAAATCAGGACAAGGCAGTCGAATTTATAAATGAACTGTCAAAAGTTTATCGCTATGTACTGGATACTAAAAACTCTGAGTTAGTTTCCTTAGAGGAAGAATTGAATTTTCTGGAACATTACGTTTTCTTACTGAAAATAAGGTTTGAAAGCGGTATTATATTCATAATTGAGATTGAAGAAACCAGGAAGAAGACAGCTTATTTACTGCCGATGTGTTTACAAATGCTGGTAGAAAACACTATTCAGCACAATGAAACATCGCAGGAAAATCCATTAAATGTGTCCATATACACAAACAATAATTCATTAATCGTAGAAAACCCAGTTCAACCGAGAAGCGGATTTAAAGAAAGCACAAAAACAGGATTAAAAAATATGCAGTCACGCTATTCGTATTTTACAGATGAAAAAGTGGAAATATTCAACGACAGTAAAACATTTAAAGTGGTTTTACCTTTAATTTCAAAAGAA
>JAPLFI010000070.1 GCA_026390755.1 Ignavibacteriota bacterium | reverse complement strand
TACAGTAACATCACCGACAGCGGGAGAACAATTCATAATAGACGTAAAAATAAACAAGAACGGCGAAAACAGTTTCAGTCTGAATCAGTAAATAACAAATTTTATCAGCCCGCCTGTAAAATACAAGCGGGCTTTTTTCAACTTAACTATATTTAATGAAAAAGGTTCTATTGTCAGTACTTACGATTGCACTGCTCGTAAGTATATCTCTTATGCCGGGTTGTGAATTAAATCCTTTAACCGGCACACAGGTGTTGAAAGGAACAGTAAGGGATGCAATTTCAAACTTACCGATTTCCAACGTGCGAATTTCTTCTACACCGGGTCTGTTAGTTGTGACTTCGGATACAGCGGGCAACTTTAAAATGACAGGGCTCTCTCCTTACACATACACGTTTACAGCTTCAAAACAAGGCTATTTCACAATATCATTCACCCGGAATATTACTGCCGGAGACACGGCGAAAGTCAATGTTCAAATGGACTTATCTTTTTTCAGATTTGACACTCTCAGAGTGCATGAGTTTTTTAACGAGAACTCTTTTAACGCGGTAAATCTTTATTCGGGTTACATAACTCAGGAATCCGATGTAAACAAGGACATACAAATGAGGGACTCGGCAGGATTAAATCAGAGATTTTGTTTCGGCTCGGGCGATCTCTCGCTCGTAAATCCCGGGTTCGCGACAAGATTCACAGAGCCGCTGATGAACGGCAGGAGTTTCACGAAAGCCGAGTTCGATACACTCTCAAAGTTATACCCTGCAGAAGGAACGCTCAACCCTGTTAATGATTTCCCGAGTAACTGGACGAGATTTTATCCGACTAATTTAAGCGGGTTAAATCACGTATATGGTTTTTATCTTCAGGGCAGATACAATGCTAACTCGAGTTTTCCGAGAGTTTACGGTATGGTTTATATAGACAAAATTAATATTTCAGGAACAGAAATACAATTTATCGTTGATATAAAAATTAACAGATTCGGCGAGAACAGTTTTAATATATATCCATAAAAAATAATTTTTCAGCCCGTTCGGAAGGCAAGAGCGGGCTTTTTATTAACCTTTTCGATGAATCAAATTCTGAGATACATCAGTTTTACCAAGAATGAGATTAGAGCAATAATTTTCCTGGCAATAGTAATACTCGGAGGTTTTGCCGCGAAATATATCAGTTACAAAAGCTCGAAGGCTGACGAAAAGTTTGACTATGCCGAATCCGATAAAAAAATTCTTGATTATTCACGCCGATACTCGGCGCTGACCAATGATTCAACGGATGAAACAGATACGGCGGGCATATACTCTGCTGAGGAGACAGAGAAAATCAGAAAACTGCAATCCTCCGAAGACAGCCTTGTAAAAATAAACGGTAAGAAATCAGGCAGGGATAAAAAAAGCGAAAACCTGAAAGGCAGGACCATCAATATAAATACGGCAGGAAAAGAAACATTGATACTTTTGCCGGGAGTAGGTGAGTCAACTGCCGATAAAATTATTCTTTACAGGCAGGAACATAACGGATTTAAGAAAGTTCAGGATATTATGAAGATTAAGGGAATCGGAAAGAAGAAATTTGAAAACTTGAAAGATTTTATCGTCATAGAATAAAAAAAATCAGTGAACACATTATCAATCGGATATACTGACAGGTTTTTGAGATTTCTCGGGATGAACGGAGATAACCGGATTGTTTACGCAGACCAGATAGAGCTATACGGAACAGATGAAGTTTTTATACAGGCAAAACCAAAAGCCAAAGTTATACAGCAAATAGGTAATTTAATAAAAAGTACTATTTCAAAAAGCGGCTTCCGTCCCGAAAGAACCGCTTTTGCGCTTGATTCTTCGATAGCTTTTATTAATGAAATACCCGTTGATTACAGTGACGATGCCGGCAGTATTAATTCCAATATACTCTGGGAGCTTTCCAACTACTTTCCCGACAGCTATAAAAATTACAAGGTTAATTATCTCAAGCTCGCGGGCGGTAACGACGGGGACAGCAGGGTAAGGAGAACATTGATTATCGCCGTGCATAAAAACGATGCCGAAACGGTACAGCGCCTGTCGGAGATTGCGGATATAAAATTTTTTATCACCGATATTGATCATTTTTCAGCTCCGGTTTATTTTTCTTACATAAACAATTATTTGAATTCAAATACCGAATCAATAATCATAGGAAGCAAAAAGCAGAGAATAGACATCAGCACTATGCGCGGCGGTGTGATGAAGCATTATGACTACACTTACACGAGAGATTCGGCTTACAGTGAGCAAATTAAGGAGATAATTTCAGGAATAATTGAAAGCAGTAGTGATTTCAAAATCAAAAGCATAAACCTGTACGGAGAAGATAATACAACGCGTACGGGCGGATACATCGAAGAAATCTGCAAAGGAATAAGTATTGATATATCCAACCCTTTTAAGACTTTATTATCCTCCGAGGATTACTCCGGTATCTCTCCGGATGAAATCCGCGGATATAATTTCACGTCGCTTGCGGGACTTGCTTTAAAATCATCTATCGGCTGAGATGAGGATAATTTCCGGAGTCTATAAAAGCAGGGTTATAAAAGTACCATCGAAAACAGATTCCATAAGACCCACTACTGACAGAGCCCGCGAAACATTATTCAATTTAATAACAAACAGAAAGGATTTAGACGGAATTACCTGTCTTGACCTCTTTTGCGGCTCGGGAAGTGTAGGTCTTGAATGCATTTCCAGAGGAGCAGAAAAGTGCGTTTTTGTTGACAGGGATACGGCGGTTATTAAGAGCAATATCTCTCTTTTGCATGCAGAATCGCAATCGGAAATTATCAGGGATGAGGCAATAAAATTTCTGAAAAGAAGTCCGGAAGAATCGTTCGGGCTGATATTCGCAGACCCGCCGTATAAATACGATAAGTACTCTGAATTAATTAAAGCCGTATCGGAATACAGATGTATGTTCATACTTGAGCATTCAGTGCGAATCGAAATACCGGAAGAATTGAAACCTCAGGTAATACTTGAAAATAAAACCGGTATCACAAATTTTACCTTTTTTGATTTCGGAGCAGGTAATAGGTAATAGGTATTGGGTATTGGGTATTGGGTATTAGGTAATAGGTAGTTGATAAGCAGTAAACAATTAAGTAATGAAAATTAAGAAACATATATGAAAAAAATAACGGCAGTATATCCCGGAACATTTGACCCTATAACAAACGGGCACCTTGATATTATCGAGAGGGCAGTACAATTATTCGACAAAGTAATTGTAGCCGTGGCATACAACATAAACAAAACTCCCCTCTTCAGCAAAGATGAGCGGCAGGAAATGATAAAAGCGGCGACAAAGAAATACAAAAATGTTTCAGTGGATGGATTTGACGGACTTTTGATCCGATACGCCGCCGGGAAAAAAGCCGGAGTAATAATAAGGGGATTAAGGGCAATATCTGATTTTGAAAATGAATTCCAGATGTCGCTGATGAACAGGAAACTTGCTCCGGAAATCACGACACTTTTTCTGATGCCGAACGAAAAATACACTTACATAAATTCATCGCTTATAAGGGAGCTCGCAAAATTAAAAGGGGACATCAAAGACTTTGTGCCCCCCTATACAGCAAAAAAACTTAAAGAAAAATTCAGGAATATTACATGACCTTGGACAGGTCGGTATTTGTATATATATTCTCCGCAAAGAATTTTAAAATCTTTTCAAAGTCGCCGGCTTCTACATAACCGGGAAATGCGCCCGTTGATTCGCCGTTATATTTAAACAGTATTATGCCTCCGTCAGGATTCAAGAATACGTGAGTCGGGTATCCGGTAGCGCCCAGAAATTTTGCAAGCGAAGCCGCCGTATAATCTTTACCTCCGTAAGAAATCTTTTCGGAACCGCCGGCATTCAGTTTAACGTAAATGAAATTCGAATTAACATAATTCCTGATATTATCCAGTGCGTAAATTAAGTCCATTTTCTGGGACCATGCATTCGATTCAGAAAAGATATTGATTAAAACCTTCTTATTCTGAGATTTTGCCTTATTGAGTCCGTCAGCAAAACTATACGATGTTTGCGCATAAGCGCTTGATATAACAGTCAATAATAGCGCTATCGTCAGAACTATTTTTGTTTTCATATCATATTCAGTTAATTCTTATACAAATTAATTTAAGCTTTGTTCCTTTAATATTAACGATTTTTTAGTATAATAATCAAGACCATTGGCACATCCCGCATTTCAGATATTATGTAAAATCCCTTTTGAAAGCAATATCAGTATAATTATTCCGAGTGCTATACGATAAATTATAAACAAAAGGTTACTTCTGGTTTTCAAATATGTAATCAAAAAAGCTATCGCAAAATATCCGACAATTCCGGAAACTACGGTAGCAACCATAAGACTGAATGTGTTTTCGTTCAGAAGAGCCTGTCTTTCGCTGTAAAGCTCATACAAACCGCTGAGGGCGACGGCGGGTATGCTGAGCAGGAATGAATACCTTGCGGCTGTTTCCCTTTTAAGACCGCAGAAGAGTCCGGCGGTGATAGTAACTCCGCTTCGGGAACTTCCCGGTAAGAGAGCAACAGCCTGAGCGAAACCGATAATAATGCCGTCCCGGACAGAAATACTGTTGAGGTCTTTTTTCTTCGAAGAAATTTTTTCGGCGATAAAAAGAATAATAGCAAGTCCGATGAGAGCCGCACTTATTGCATAAAGTCCGCGCGCATCGCCTTCGATATATTTTTTCAGAGTAACTCCGAAAACGGAAATAGGAATCGTGCCAATCACAATCAGAATAAACAGTCTTGAATGCGGCTCGGAGAAAAATTTCCTTGTTTTAAGAGCCTGCAGGAACCCTGTAAGC
Organism: Ignavibacteriota bacterium; assembly: GCA_026390755.1. Classification (GTDB taxonomy): domain Bacteria; phylum Bacteroidota; class Ignavibacteria; order Tepidaquicellales; family Tepidaquicellaceae; genus JAPLFI01. The sequence continues at coordinate 8,536 of JAPLFI010000070.1, read as the reverse complement.
AAATCAACAATATCGTTCTTAAAATAAATAAGCGTGGCAATAAGAGTGCCTATCTGAATAACGGCAGTAAAAGCCGCTCCGGGGTCATCCCATCCGAGCAAAGCGGGCACAACGCGAATATGCGCGGTACTGCTGATTGGGATAAACTCCGTTAATCCCTGAATAGCGCCATAAACAATAGCTTCAATAATTTTTTGGCCGATGCTAAGAGTGCTTAGATTGACAGTTCCGTCGGGCTTACCGCTTTTATTAAGCAGTACGGCGCCGTTACTGTCTTTTAGGTCGGGCTGGAATGACTTAAAAATAAACGCGTTCAGATAACCGCCGACGCTTCTGCTAATCTGTAGATTGACAGTACCGTCGAGTTTAGTTCCGATGCCTGTTGAATAATATTTACATTCGAAACCCTGGGGCTTTGATGTGAATACGGAAAACAAAGGACCGGCACCCAAGCCAATTTTAATAAACGCGTATTCCATCGGGAAAATATAACTCGCGACAAGCAAAATCTGATGACTTTGATACGTAAAATCGGCATTAGGATAAGAATTAAGATTATTACTCTTCAGAAAGAATGAATAATCGGCTTTAAGAGAAAAATTCTTTTTAAGCTGTCGTTCAGCGCTGAGGAAAAATTCGATTCCTGTTTTAAATTCCGACAGTTTATCTTTATCATAAAGATTATTATATCCATCCAGTTCATAGCTGATGAATGTATTAAGCGAAGGGTTATTGCCGTAGCTCACGCCCATGCCGAAAGCAAAAGACGTATAGCTGTTTTTTTTATTCTGCCTCTGGAATGCCCGGGTAGAATCTTCGGCGAATGAAGCCGAAGAAGCAAACACGGTAAAGAGCAGAAATATATATAATTTTTTTTTCATAATTTTTACACGTCAATATTAGCGTATCTTGCATTTTCTTCAATAAATTTTCTTCTGGGTTCAACTTCTTCGCCCATGAGAATCCTGAACAGTTTATCGGCGGCTGAGGCATTCTCATTAGTAACCTGAAGTATCGTACGCGTTTCAGGATTCATTGTAGTTGACCATAGTTGTTCCGGGTTCATTTCACCGAGACCTTTAAACCTTGAAATAGAAACCTTGCTTTCGCTAATCGCGCCTGTAACTTCTTCGCCTTCAACAACGACAGCTTTACGGTCAACCTTCAGCGATTTAAGTATCTGGTCGCGTTCATCATCATCATAAGCATACTGTTCGCTTTTACCCTTTTTAATCTTATATAACGGGGGCTGGGCAATATAAAGTTTACCGGTATCAATAATTTCTTTCATAAAACGGTAGAAGAAAGTAAGCAGCAGAGTTCTTATATGGGAGCCGTCAACGTCGGCGTCGCACATAAGGATAATTTTATCATATCTGACTTTTGAGTGGTCGAACTCTTCCGTATTGCCGAGTCCGGCGCCGATGGCAGTAACCATTGACCTGATTTCCTCGTTCTCGTATATTTTGTTTTTTCTCGCTTTTTCCACGTTCAGAATTTTACCTTTAAGCGGCAGAATCGCCTGAAAGCGGCGGTCGCGTCCCTGCTTTGCAGAGCCGCCCGCAGAATCACCTTCAACGAGATACAGTTCGCACTGGGCGGGGTCAGTCATAGAGCAATCGGCAAGTTTACCGGGAAGTCCCGAAATTTCGAGAGCATTTTTCCTGCGTGTAAGTTCACGGGCGTGGCGTGCGGCTTCACGGGCTTCGGCGGCGCGAATACACTTATCGATAATTTTTTTCGCGATAGAAGGATTTTCCTCGAGAAAATTTCCCAGTTGTTCGCCGGTAACAGACTGGACGATACCTTTAACCTCGCTGTTGCCGAGTTTTGTTTTTGTCTGTCCTTCAAACTGCGGTTCCGGAACCTTAGCACTTATAACACAGGTTAATCCTTCGCGGAAGTCATCACCCGTAAGCGTGAGCTTATCGCCTTTAATGATATTATTCTTAATACCGTAGTTATTCAGGGTTCTTGTAAGAGCCGTTTTAAAACCTTCGAGATGTGTGCCGCCTTCGATAGTATTGATGTTATTAACGAACGTAAGAATATCATCCGTATAAGAATCGTTATACTGAAATGCAATTTCCAGCTGTACACTTTCGCGTTCACCGCAAATATACACGGGTTTACCGGAAACAGTTTTTTCGCCTTCGTCGAGATACTTCACGAAATCAACGAGACCGCCTTTAAAACGGAATTCGGATGATTTATCAGTACGTTCATCCTTCATTACGATAAGAAGGTCCTTATTGAGATAGGCAAGTTCCCTGAGTCTGTCTTCAATCGTTTCATATTTAAAAGCTGTTGCCTTAAATATTTCGTTATCGGGCATATTCTGATAGAATATTTTACCTTCGCGATAGACTTCAACTTCAAGATATTCGCTGAGCGCATTAACGACTGATACGCCCACGCCGTGCAAACCGCCTGATACTTTATAAGTATCGCGGTTGAATTTACCGCCGGCATTGAGCTGGGTCATTACGACCTCAAGTGTGGATATTTTTTCGGTAGGATGCGGACCCGTTGGGATACCGCGTCCGTTATCCTCGACTGTTACCGAGCCGTTTTTATTAATCACAAGAGTAATCTTATCACAGAAACCTGCGAGAGCTTCGTCAATAGCATTATCAACCACCTCGTATGCGAGGTGATGAAGACCGCGCGATGATACGTCGCCGATGTACATAGCCGGGCGTTTCCTGACGTGTTCAAGTCCTTTAAGCACCTGTATATCTTTTTCAGTATATGAGTTCTCTCCGTTACCGTTATTATTTTTTGCCATAATTTATTACATTTTTATATCTAAGATTAAACAAAAACTATTTCTTTTATTAATTTTTTATTGTCAATTTTTACAAGATAGCTGTTAAGCGCATCTATAATTTCTTTTCTCTTCATTGAAAGTTCATAGCGCCAGACTGAATTCTGCACGACAACAAGAAGTTTATTTCGTCTGATTTCAACCGGTGTGGAATATTTCGCGATTGTTTCCCCGACACATTCATTCCAGATCTCCATAACTTTCAGCTCGCACATTTTAGAGTCGAGCCCGAGATACTCCATAAAACCGGATATTTCGTCTTTCATACAAACAGTTCTGTTGTATCTTTTTTTTGTGTCTATTCTTTTCAACTTTTAACTTTTCCTGCTGTTACATTAAAATAAGAAATTTCATTACTGCCGTAAAATCTTTTCAGTTCGTTATCATACGTCAGGTCAGTAGCCGTAAGGAAAATCTGTCCGTAATCCATAAGGTGCGAAACAATTTTAGACACACGTCCATGATCAAGCTCAGAGAGCAAATCATCCAGCAGAAGAAGAGGGCTATTGCCGAGTTTATCTTTCAGAAAATGATATTCGGCAAGCTTAAGCGCTATAACAAAAGTTTTATGTTCTCCCTGCGATGCAAAATTTTTCAAACCGAACTCGACACTACCGCCGGTAAACGAGCCTTTTTTCCTGAGCGTGAATAAATAGTCATTGCGGTGCGCGCCGACAAGAGAAACACCGCGCGAAATTTCTAAACCGGACCTCAGTTTCATCATATCCTCATACTTACGCTTAATTTCATCGGGCGCGGGAATACCGGACACCTGAAATTTCATTGGTTTCCCTTCATCGAATAACTCGGAGTCATAATCAATGCACGGCTCATCATCAGCCGCCATAAGAAATCCGAAGCTTTTCCTGAAATAAACAATAAACTCTTCAAGGAACCTGAGCCGTCTGTAAACAATTTCAGACGAAAGTTTGGAGAGACTTTTATTATAGGTTTCGAGAAGATTCATAAAATCTTCCCGGGAATAAGCCTTCGAGGCAAGCTGATTTTTCAGCAAAGCGTTTTTTTGTTTAAGCACGCGGACCATATCTTTCAGCAAATCGAGATAGAGCCTGCTTGTCTGCGCTATCAGCATATCAAAGAACTTTCTTCTTTCAGCGGGATTACCGTAAGTAATATTAAGACTGTGCGGTGAAAGAAAGACTACAGGGAATTTACCGAATATTTCAGTAGAATAGCGGTTAACTTTTTCCTTATTAAGCCGGATTGTTTTCTTTTTAAGAGACTTGATATATCCGGCGGAAACATCGTACAAATTTCCTATTTCATTTTCATATACCCCGCTTACATCAAAATCATCAGATTCAAACCTTACGCAATCCGCTTCGGCAGAACCAAGGAAACTTCTTCCGTAAGAAACAAAAGACACGGCTTCCAGAATATTTGTTTTTCCCTCTCCGTTATTGCCGTGAATAAAATTAAATCTCGGATTAAATATTATATCCTGTCCGGCATAATTACGGAAATTCCGCAGAGTTAAATTTCTAAGGAGCAATTCAGCCCACCCGGACAGGCATTATCAGCTCCATAAAATCTTCATCCGACTGATTTCCGAACGGAAGAGCGATAGAAGCCTTTGAAGGAGAACCAAACGTAAAAATCACTTCGTCTGTTTCAATTTGCGTCAGGCAATCGAGCAGATATGCCAGATTAAAAGCGATAGAAAACGGTTCGGCAAGCACATCGCCGTCGAAAGTTTTAAACTCGGCTGGAATTGTTTCTTCGCCTTCACCGCCCATTTCCGGATTATCAGATTTAATAGTAAGTCCGTTTTCATTCACCTCAAACTTCACGCGTTTTATAACAAGGTCAGTAAAAATAAGCGCGCGCCTGAGAGCTGCCTGAAGTTCATATCTGTTCACAATCAGCTTTTTATCATTATCTTTCGGAATTACTGTTTCATAATTCGGGAAAGAATCGTCAATCAATTTCGAATACAAAACAAGATTATTCATAGTAAACTTAATCATTGTTTCATCATATTCAAGAATCACTTTTTCGTCGCCGAGAATACGGGGAAGCAATTCACAAGTCTTAAGCGGAACGATAAAATTATCATCCTTGGAATTCTCATGCGAAAAATTCGTCGTAAGAATTTTACTCAGCCGGAAACCGTCAGTTGCAACGAAACGAAGTTCGTTTTTCCTTATATCAAAAAACACACCCGACATATTACGGCGGATTTCGTCAAACATAACGGAATGCTTGACCTTTAATAGAAATCGTTTGAGCGTAACGCCGCTGACTTCGATCTTAGTCAGGTCGGTTCTGTCTTCCGCCTGCGGATAATCATCAACCGGCTCGCCGAAGAAATTATATTTACCGTTTTTGGAAGTTATCGTAACTTTATTCTTATCGTTTGATGCGAAATTTATTTTAATTTTCTCGGCACTCTTCTGGAATGCTTTCTCGGCGGCAGAAAAGAGTTTTTCGACTGCCTGTTCAAGTTTCACGTAATCAGCGGCAAGTTCGGCAATACCACTGCTTTCAATAAACATTTTATTTTTTTCGTGAAGAGCAGACCATTTCTCTAAATCCTGCACAGGGTAAGAACCTTTATAAACCAGGATATGTTCTGCTTTATTGTACTTAATCTTGTCAATAAATTCGTCGGATAATAAAACCTCTGCCGATATTTTATCGTAAATATCCTTTTCAAAATCAACGGAAGCCGTTATTGCAACTTTGGTTACTAACGCTTTAATCAGCTCAAGAATTTTCCTCGCGGGAACAGCCACCGCACCGTCTTCTGAGCCGTCAACTTCGATAACGGTTTTAATAAAAGATTCAAGGTCAGTTGCGACCATAGTGAGTTCATTGCCTTTCAACTCACAAAATATATTCGCCAGCAGAGGAAGGGTTGAGTGTGATGAAGACGGAATCACAAAATTCAACTTCGTCAGCGAATCTAAAAACTTCTCGGCGGAAATGTTAAATTTCATTTGAAATATGTTAAAATTAAAGGTTTAACAATAGAAAATAAGGAAAAAATAGCTGAATTACAATTTAATATATCGTTAATATACTGCAATAAATACTAAATACATTTAACCCCGCAGGGATGTCAGCTTATCAGCAAAAATGGCAATATTACTGCAAAAACAAGTGTGTAATAAGGATTTTCAGACCAATGGCGATAAGCACGGCACCGCCGAATATTTCCATAATTTTTCCGAATTTTGCTCCGAGTTTATTACCTATCAGAACACCGGCGACACAAATCACGGCTGTAACGACTCCGATAACAAAACTCGGATACCAGATATTAACATCGAGCACTGCAAAACTGATACCGACTGCAAGCGCATCGAGGCTTGTTGCAAAACTAAGTAATATCAGATTCATACCTTTTGACGGATCGTCTTTCCTTACAGATTGAACAGAAGTATCAAGACCGGAATAAATCATTTTACCGCCGATGTATGCGAGCAGAATAAACACAATCCAGTGGTCGTACGACTGAATATATACGTCAACCTGACGCCCGAGAAACCATCCTATAACGGGCATAATAAACTGAAACAGCCCGAAATGGAAGGCGAGGCGGAAAGTTGTACGATATCCCTGATTACTCCTGATGGTGCCTGCACCGAGAGATACGGCGAATGCATCCATTGCAAGTCCGACTGCAATAAAGAGTATTTCTATAAAACTCATTTAAACTTTATTTCGCGAAGACAGCTTTGTTCTTAAACATCTTCTGAAATTCGCTTTTCTTTCGATTCTTCCAGTTACCCTTATGATAGGCATATCCGGCAACAAGCGGCATTGCGATAGTCGCTTCGGCAAAGACCATTTGCTCGTAAGTAGTATCCACTTTACCCCATGAACTGGCTTCTTTCAGCGTAGAGCCGGAGAGGGCGCCGTCGCGTTCATCGGCAACAGTAATCTGTACGGCATACTTATGCATTGGCACATCTTTCCCGAGTATCTCAGCGGCGACAACGACATCCTGCGTAAAATTTTTCGGAACACCTCCGCCGATCATAAAGATACCTGTTTCAAACGCTTCGAGTTTTATTTGCGTAAGTTCAAGGAAGTCCTTCGCAGAATCCAGCGAAACGTGAGAACCGGAATTATGAAACTGATGATGAACGAAACCGAATCCGGCAGAACAATCGGAAAACGCCGGAACAAAAATTGGGACATTGTGTTCATACGCAGTGAGAACGACGGAATCTTTATTCTTGCCGTTCTTTGCGAGATACTCTCCCATGTGCCAGATAAATTCGCGTGAAGAATACGGACGATGTTCGAGAGCATCGCAGATTTTACCTACGGTGAAATCGCATTCGCGGAGTTGTTCTTCGTCAATATAGGTATCGTATATACGGTCAATCATCAGATCGCGAAGCTCATTATCATCAACGAACTGCGTGCCCATATAATGTTTAAAACCGAGTCCCTCGAAGAAATCCTGGTCAACCATGATAGCGCCGGTGGATACAATGGCATCAACCATATTATTACGGACCATATCAACCACAACGTTTTTCAGTCCTGCGGAAAAAAGCGAACCGGCGAGACAGAGAATAACGGAACAGCTTTTATCTTCGAGCATCATATCGTAATATTTTGAGGCGCGGTAGAGATTACGCGCCTGGAATGCCATGTTTTTATATGACTCCACGAGCGGAATTACATTATGCTGTTTAATATCAAAGTGCTGAATAGTTTCCCTGAGCAAATCTTTTTTTTGTGCCATATTTGATAATTATAATTTAGTTAATAATAATTGCAGGAATATAGAAATTTTAAAAAGGTATTGAAATGATATATGGGTTCTGATTAAGCGTTACTTACTTTTGAAAGAGATAATAATTGATTAAATCCAATGATTTAAAAGAACGGAAAAAAACGAAAAGTGTATCAATTTTGTTCAGATTTGTTCAATATTATCATTATTAATATTTGATTTATCAATACTTGCGTCGCTATTGAGAATTTCAACACTTGCATCATCCATAGTTATTACGTCCATTCTCATTTTAAGACTTTCGGCATCAAAAGCGCTAAGTTTATCGGATACTTTCAGGTACAATTTAACCGTATCATCATAGTAGAGACCGACATTTTTAGTTTCCAAATCAAACTGAAGTTTATCGAGCAGAAAATTGAGTAAGGAGATACGTTTAGTACGGATAGCATCGAGCTTTTTACAATACTCCGCAATCTCCGATTTCCTAAGTTCAGTAACTTCGGGCATTAATTTCTTATTCATGGCGGAAATACTGCCAAGCGATTTACCGAGTTTCTCGGCTATCTCCCGCAGTGAACAGCCTTTTGCGCGTAGCTGAATAAATGTTTTTATATCTTTCATAATTTTGTTAATCCTTTAGTTATAATATTTAGTTAAGAAAAAATAACTTTTGCTGTACTAAATTATGAAAAATAGATGTGAGTGATTTCAATATTGCCGGGGGGGGATTTATTTTAATGGAAACAATGGTACTAAATTGCGTCAGATTACAACTTTCCATACACTACACAAAAAAGTATCATTAAATGATACTATTTTAATAATAAATTTTAGTAACTTGTTAGAAATGAGGTTTTTTAAATATGAAATAAAATAGCATTAAGATAGAAATATGATATATTATTACTTGAAACGAATAATATTTTGAAAATTAAAGAGTTTTTGTAAATATAGACAAGGAACAGAAGTAGCAATCTCTAAATAGATGAAGG
>JAPLFI010000493.1 GCA_026390755.1 Ignavibacteriota bacterium | reverse complement strand
TCGGTCAGTCAAAATATTCAATGCTTGGGTTGGAATATAAAATGCCCGGTAATGTTTCCGTTCCAGGCGGGTTTATAAACAGCGCTGTTGATATATTCAAATCAAAAGGAATTCATTGCTCTATAGATTCATTCTGAATAATTTCCAACCTTTGATAATGGGTTTCCCGTCCCCATCGGGACTCCTCTGTTCTTTTTCTTTCAGTTCCCTGCCTGCCTGTCTACGCCCGGTCAACGTCGTCGGGACTCCTTTGTTCTTTTTCTTTCCGCTCTTAACGCCGTAGGCGTTACCTGTTAATAGCACAATGTCATCCACCCCCTCCGCTCTTCAACCCAGTTGGGGTTCAATGTGAATAGAACTGCAATTTTTAACCCGATTACATCTAAAATCGCGACTTTTTCCCTCTTCTGGTATCTTTTATAGCAACCCATGTTACCGCAACCTCCGTTGCTATAAACAACACATCTCCTACTACTATGGTTACATTTTATTATGACGCAACGGGTGATAAGGCTCTCGAAGCGAAAAAATAGCTTACACGGAATTCTCCGGAAAAAAGCCGGTTGCATAAGCTTCCGGTTTTTTACCAAATACCAAATACTGAATACCATATACCAAATACTGAATACCAAATACCATAGACCAAATACTGAATACTGCTGAACAAAACAAGAGCCCTCGCATTACAAATTATAGATTTTATGTTTTAGATATTATTTGTAGATTATTAAAAAAGGCCGGAATATGATAAAAAGCAGTTTACTTTTTATTGCGGTTTCAATATTCTTGAACACTTCGATTTTTATTAATAACTGCAACGGGCAATGGGTGAAGGGGACAGGAATATCCGATGGTTCGATAACTGACCTTGTAGCCGGCGGAAATAATATATTTGCAGGTAGATGGGATACACCTTCCGGTTCCGGCGGGGTTTACCTCTCAACAGATAACGGACTTATCTGGACGAAGACAGCCTTCTCTACTTCTTATAATAAGGATGTTACCTCCCTTGCCGTCAGCGGAAATAATTTGTTTGCAGGAATAGCTAAATACTCCCTGGGTCTCAGCGGTGTCTTTATTTCAACCAATAACGGAGCAAACTGGACTCAAACGGCAATGAACGATCAATATGTTAAATGCCTGACAGTTAGCGGAAATTATTTGTTCGCGGGAACTCAAAAAAACGGAGTTTATTACACTACAGATAACGGAGCAAACTGGACTCAAACTGCTTTGAATAATCGCCATGTTATTACACTACAGATAACGGAGCAAACTGGACTCAAACTGCTTTGAATAATCGCCATGTCTGGTGTCTGACAGTGAGCGGCAATTATTTGTTTGCCGGTACAATGGATAATGGAGTATATTTATCTGAAAATAACGGAACAACCTGGACTCAAACAGCATTGAACGATAAATCTATCCAGGCTATCGCCGTGAACGGAAACTATGTATTTGCAGGTGAAAGGACTTATGGTAACGGTGTTTATCTTTCCACAAATAACGGAACGACCTGGACCCAGACTTCTCTGAATAATAAACACATTAACGATCTTCTGATGAACGGAAATACAGTAATTGCCGGGACAATCTATGAAGGCATATATTTATCAACGGATAACGGAGCAAACTGGACGCAAAAAAACGAGGGGTTTTATACCAAACCGACGGTAAATACATTACTGATTTCAAACAATTATTTACTTGCAGGAACAAATAATGAAGCTGTCTGGCGTCGTCCGCTTTACGAAATGGAAGGCGGCTTTGTAAGATGGACAGGCAGTACAAGCACAGACTGGGAAACATCGTCGAACTGGTTCGGCAATACTGTCCCTTCTGCGGGAGAAAATGTCATGATAAGTACAGGCTCTGCTTATATGCCCGTTACATCATCAAATACTACAGTGGGCGCGCTTGTTCTTCAGCAGTCAACTTCTTTAACGCTCGGAGCAGACTTTCAGGTAAATAGAAATCTGTATTTAGTGTCGGGGCTGATTTCACCGGGGGATTATGATTTTACTCTGGGAAGTTCGTCAATAATATGCGGAACGCCTTCAGCCGCAAATATGATAATCGCATCGGGAACAGGTGAGCTTAGAAAAACTTTTATGGGAACGGGTTCATTTACTTTCCCTGTGGGAGATAATACGGGCACTGCCGAATACTCACCCGTGACTCTGAATTTTACAAGCGGAACATTTTCAGATTCTTATGCAGGGGTTAAACTGTCAAATGTTAAACAAGGGAACAACACAAGTTCAACGGATTACCTGAAGAGATACTGGAGCATATCTCAGAACGGAATTAGTAATTTTTCGTGTGATGTAACATTGCAGTATTTAACGGCAGATGTGGCTGGCACCGAAGCAAACCTCAAGACGGGCAGGTACAGCGGCGGAACATGGACATTATTAAATCCGGCAAATACCGTTAACCACACATTAAGCGGCACTGTAACAGGATTCAGTGATTTTACGGGCGTTGAAGAGGGAATCCTTCTTAACGACTGGGTGCAGATGTCAAACGGGATTGGGAATGATAAGGAAATTTATGCTTTTGCCGCATGCGGAAATAATATATACGCAGCAGTAGGTACGGCAATTTATGATGAAGGTGTCTATCTCTCTACAAATAACGGAGTAAACTGGATACAAACCGCTTTAAACGATAAAGGAGCTATTTCCCTTGCAGTAAACGGGAACAATGTTTTTGCAGGGACAATGGGACAGGGTATTTATATCTCAACAAACAACGGTACAAACTGGACTCAAACCTCGATGAACAATAAATGGGTTTATGCCATTGTTATAAGCGGGAATAATATGTTTGCAGGAACAGCAAGCGGCGGCGTTTATCTTTCGACGAATAACGGAACAGACTGGGCGCAAACTGCCTTAAAAAAACCGCCGGTTTATTCCCTCGCTGTAAGCGGCGATAATTTATTTGCGGCGACAGAAAATGGCATTTATCTCACAACAAACAACGGAACAAACTGGATACAGACCGCTTTGAACAACCAGGAACATATAATAACGGTATTTATCTCTCTACAAATAACGGAACAAACTGGAGGCAAACCTCTCTGAACAATGAGGATGTTAATGCGATAGCAGTGTGCGGTAATATTATATTGGCAGGGACTACCGGACACGGAGTATATCTCTCGACAAATAACGGGATAATCTGGACACAGGAAAATCAGGGATTTGTTTCTGTGCCGATGGTCAGAGCGCTGTTAATAACTGACAATTACGTCTTTGCGGGAACATCCGGGTATTCGGTCTGGCGGCGTCCGCTTTACTATATTGAGGATGATTATGCATGGTGGACCGGAGGTACGAGCATGCAGTGGGAAACGTCGTCAAACTGGGCAGGCAATACGGTTCCGCTTCCGGGACAAAATGTTGTTATCAGTTCTAACGCTTACTATATGCCTGTTCTGGGTTTTAGCGCTGCGGTCGGAACATTGATGCTTCAGTCGTCATCCAGGCTGGAACTGGAAGCTGATTTACAGGTGAACGGAAATTTGTATTTGTTATCGGGATTAATAACTCTGGGGAATAATAATCTTACACTGGGAAGTTCTGCAGTGATAAGCGGAACACCTTCAGCCGCCAATATGATAGTTGCCGCAGGAACAGGAGAATTAAGGAAAATATTGAAAGGAACGGGTTCATTTACTTTCCCGGTCGGGGATAATACCGGAACGGCTGAATATTCACCCGTTACACTGAATTTTACAAGCGGAACATTTTCTGGCGGTGCTTATGCAGGTGTGAAACTGTCCAACACAAAACATGTGTATAATTCAAGTCCGAAGAATTTTCTCAATAGATTCTGGAGTGTTTCGCAAAACAGTATTTCCGGTTTCTTATGCGATGTAACATTACAATATTTGCCTGCCGACGTTGCAGGAACCGAAACAAATATCTGGGCGGGCAAATACAACGGCGGCACATGGACATTATTAAACAAGGCAAATACCGTTACCCATACATTAAGCGGCACTGTAACCGGATTCAGCGATTTTACGGGCGGTGAAGAATCTGCTCTGCCGGTTGGTTTATCATCTTTTACATCTTTAGTCTCGGAAAGAAATGTTTTATTGAAATGGACAACTTTTTCAGAAATAAACAATGCAGGGTTTGAGATTCAAAGAGCAGCGGCAAAAAGTCAGCCTTACATTACGGACGAATTCAAAAAAACCGGATATATAAAAGGACAGGGAACGGTAAATACTCATACAGATTATACTTTTGAAGATAAGAAACTTTCAACAGGGAAGTATATGTACAGATTAAAACAGATTGATAATAACGGCAATTTTGAATATCATAATCTGTCCGCAACGGTTG
>JAPLFI010000442.1 GCA_026390755.1 Ignavibacteriota bacterium | reverse complement strand
GGTAATGCAGCAAAGCGGAACATCAATTTCGTTAAAATCCGTTAGTTTTATTAATGAGAATACGGGATGGACAGTCGGCTGTGATTACATCAATATTAACATAATCCTGAAAACTACTAATGGAGGGTTAAACTGGATAGAACAATCATCCGGAGTAAACAATTATTTATTTTCTATATATTTTATTAATTCTAATACCGGCTGGATGTCGGGAAGTTCCGGAATTATTTTAAAATCCATAAACGGGGGAATAAATTGGACCACCCAATATATCGATTCAACAAGGCAACTCTTTTCCATATTTTTCATTGATTCATTGAACGGTTGGGCAGCCGGAGGAGGAACACCATTTGATAATATAATTCTACGAACTACAAACGGAGGAATAAACTGGCAAAACCAAATAAATGGCTCAGGGAAATATTTTTTATCAATCTGTTTCGCAAATAAAAACATAGGTTGTGCCTCAGGTTATAATGGAAAGATAGTAAGAACTACAAACGGGGGTGCGAACTGGCTCGAAGCATCAATACAAAATGCAAACGATTTCAATTCAGTATATTTTACCGATACAAATACTGCCATAGCAGTAGGATTTAAGGGAAGAATTATAAAAACAACAAATGGAGGTGAAAACTGGTTTGATCTTTTAAATGAATCATTAGTTTTTAATTCTCTAACTTCGGTTATATTTGTCAATTCAAACACCGGGTGGGCTGTCGGTGTAATTGGCAGAATTTTTAAAACAACAAACGGAGGAGTAAACTGGACTATATATTCTGATGTAACTACCGGTCAACTTCTATCTGTGCATTTCGTTGACAATAACACAGGTTGGGCAATAGGTAATGATTCGGAGATTGGGGATATTATTTTGAAAACCACAAACGGCGGCAACAATTGGATTAATCAATCACATCCATCATCTAATAATTACCTATCTGTTTATTTTACTAATTCCAATACCGGGTGGATTTCAGGAGGAACAGGTTCGATAATCAAAACTACAAATAGCGGATTAAACTGGATAGTACAGACAAGTAATACTTCTAATTATTTAATGTCCATAAAATTTGTTGATGTCAATACAGGTTGGGCGGCAGGTGCAAGCGGGATAATAATAAAGTCAACAAATGGAGGTACAAACTGGATTTTTCAAACAAGCGGTACTACAGTTGCTCTTAATTCTATGTTTTTTATAAACTCAAATACAGGGTGGATTGCAGGAGACTCTAAAATACTTAAAACTAATAACGGAGGAGCTAACTGGGATGTTAAAACATAGACGGTGGAGATAATTGGGTAGTTCAAGCAACCATTTCTAACGTAAACAATTCGCTATTTTTTATTAATTCAAATACAGGATGGGTCGTTGGCTCTACCATTATGAAAACAACAAATGGAGGTACAAATTGGAATAATGATTTACCTAATCTGATTCCGTATTCTGATTCATATAACTGTCTTCATTCTGTATTTTTTTCAGACCAAAACACCGGATGGGTTGTTGGTTCATATGCTGCAATTTTCAGTATTACAAACGGTGGTTCAACATTGATAAATCAAATTTCTACCGAAACACCGGCAGGATACTCATTATGTCAGAATTTTCCAAACCCGTTTAATCCTTCGACAAAGATTAGTTTCCAGTTGCCAGTTGTCAGTTCTTCGTCTTTAAAAATCTTTGATATTACAGGAAAAGAAGTTGCAACGCTCGTAAACGAACGCCTCAACGCCGGAACATACACTGTTGACTGGAACGCAAGCGAATTCCCAAGCGGAGTGTATTTTTACAGGCTGACGGCGGAGGGGTACGGGGAGACGAGGAAAATGATGTTAATCAGGTAAATATTAAGATTCTGAAACAATAATGCTGACTGCAAACAACAGCGGCGCCATAGCAGGATTTTCTGCTGACGATAACGGGTATGACGGGATGACTTTGATAAACGGGAAGTTTTCAGGAAAACAGTTTGTACTTAACGTTAATAGCTCAAACTGGAGCGGTAAAATAACGTGGGAACGCAAGGAAGGAAAGTTGATAAAAACGGTTACGACTGATAAGTCAACTGTTCAGGTGATATTTACAAAGAAACAATGAAACGCCGTGAATTTGTCAGCATAGATTAACCAAAAACACAGCCAATTCGGAAATATCTATTGCTATTTGAATATATTATCAATATCTTCGTGCAACTAAAACAAACAATTATATAAAACACTTTCACAGCGTTTTAATTATTTAAACCAAAGCAAAACATAGAATAATTTTATATTCCTTTAAAATTTAAATTAAGGAGCAAAAAAATGAAAGCAGAAAGTGTTTTAGTCCTCGTTTTACTGTTATTCTCCGTTACTATTTTTAATTCCTGCGGCAGTAACTCGCCCGTATATCCGCCCGGAACTGTAAGTGTATCAGGGTTAGTCAGAGGATTATTGAACATACCTCTCGATAATGTAAAAATCACGATTAAGGATAAATCTTTTACTACTTTATCAGACGGAAAATTTTCATTTGATAATGTAACTTCGCCTTATGATATATATATTAAGGACAGTGTCAGACAGTATGAAGCCATTTACAAGAATGTAAATACTGATAATTTGGTTATAAACTTACCTATTTTTATAAGTCAGGGGCTGGCTGAATATAATATATCAGTTCATTACCCGGCGATAACTCCACAGCCAAAAGGAAAACTGTACTTTATGGACGATGAAAAAGATTTTGCCGGTATTAAGGATATTGGAGCATCGGTAACCGATATATCAGTCAATGCACCGCCAAATTTAACATTAACGGGTAAAATTTTCTTTTTATCATACACAACAGATCCTAATGAGCATGTGAATGATTACAAATATTTTGCATCGAAAAACAATGTAACGGTAGTTTCAGGTGCAACAACCGAAGTAACATTCCTGCAGGAGGAAATGATACCGGCTGATGAAGAAACTGTAACTTGTGTAATAAATCAACCTCAGGGGAATAATTTTTCAACTTCCTGGTTTTTTTTGAATTTTTACAATAAAAGAATCTCATATTATGCCAGTTCAATGGCAATTGAAACTTATTCAACCAATAATATATCGGTTCTTATGCCAAAAAATCTTCCTGTAGAATTCACACCGACATTATTGACTGCGTCCGATGGTACGTACGGGAACTCTCAGCAAACAAATATATTACCAAAAACAGGTACAAACGTACAAATTAATATATCCCCTGCGCCTTACGTATTGACACCGGAAGACTATGCAACAAATGTGGATTTAAGCACAGTATTTTCATTTCAAAAACAATCAATTTCCAACATACTGTTTTTTTCAATGTGGGATACGGTAAGTAACATCAGTTATAATTTGTGTACTTCGGACAATTCTATAACATTGAGTATGCTATCACCGATATTAACAAATTTATCACCAAACAGAAGTTACCCTTATTCAATCGAGCAGGCAGGTGTGAACATTCTTACTGTCGGTGAGTTTTTACGTGACAGAAACACCATACAGAGTTTCAGGGGAAACGGAATATTAAGACATTTCACTTCAAAACCATAAATAAAGTTATAAAACTCTCGTTACTATAAAATTTGATAGTGACGAGAGTTTTAATCCCGTATAATTTTAATGGGACAACGACAATTCAGTATATCCACACGATTTGCATTTTTTATTGCTCATTACGGATGTATATTTGAAATGGAGGCAATAAACCTAAACAACAAGTATTATGAAAAAAATATTTTTCAAATTACTTTTCATCATTTCTGCTATATTAGTTTTTAATTCTATATTTTTAATTCGCGATTGTTGGAGCCAGTGGGTCTGGCAGAATCCGTCGCCGCAAAGCAATTCATTATTATCCGTAAAATTTGTAAACCAGAATACCGGATGGGCTGTTGGTTATACAGGTACAATTATTAAAACCACGAATGGAGGAACTAACTGGTTTAATCAGTTTAGTAATACATATTATACGATAGAGTCAGTATATTTTACAGATCAAAATATCGGTTGGGCGGCGGCAGGAAGTAAAATTTTAAATACCACAAATGGCGGCGTAAACTGGATTGTGAATACCTCTTCATACCCAATGTATTCAGTTTATTTTACAGATAATAACACAGGCTGGCTGGCGGGACATCAGGGTAAAATATTAAAGACAACAAACGGAGGAACTAACTGGAATTTGCAGGGAAATTATACAACGGATCTTTATACTATATTCTTCTTAAATTCTAATACAGGATACACTGCGGGAACCTATGGGTATATTTATAAAACAACTAACAGCGGTTTAAACTGGAATCAAAAAACGACGGGGTATTATACGCATGATATCAATTCAATTTATTTTTTAGATATACTAACAGGCTATGCGGCAAGCGGAGGGAGAATATTCAAATCATCAAATGGCGGCGATAACTGGAATTCCATTTTTTTCGATACTACTTTAACGTTTCAATCAATTACATTTATTAATTCATTATACGGATTAGCTTCAACTAATAATGGAAAAATTTATTATTCAAGTAATGCGGGACAGAACTGGAGTCTTCAATCTACCCCGACATCGTTGAGTATTAATACTGTTTGTTTTTTGAATATAAACAGCGCCGTTTCCGTCGGAAATGCGGGGGTAATATTACGAACAACTAATAACGGCGTTAACTGGTATAATTTGCAGACCGGAAATAATAGTTCTTTATTATCTATATTCTTTCTTGATTCTCTTAACGGCTGGGCAGGAGGTTACGGAGCTGCTTTTTTAAAAACCACAAACGGGGGAGCAATATGGAATTCGATTCCTTGTTTCTCGGGAGGAGCGTATATCAGCTCATTGCATTTTGTTAGTGTCAACACGGGCTGGGCTGCTTACGGGGGAAGTATTTATAAAACTATTAATGGTGGATATAACTGGATAATTCAACCACGCGAAACTACCGGGGGGGTTCCTTATGGTCTCTATTTTATTAACAGCAATACCGGATGGGTTTCCGGCTCCTATGGATCTCTTTGGAGAACCACTAATGGCGGAGTTAACTGGGATTCAACATTTTTCGGAACAACCAACTGGATGTATTCCATATATTTTATTAATTCAAATACCGGCTGGATGGCAGGCCAGTTTGGCGAAATATTTAAATCAACAAATGGAGGATTAAACTGGTTTCCACAATCGAGCGGAACAACATTGTCTCTCCGCTCAGTCAGATTTTTTAATGAAAATACCGGCTGGATTTCGGGTAATGCTTCTACTATTCTAAAAACAACTAACGGAGGATTAAACTGGTTTACACAACTTTCATACAGTTATTATGATGTTTATTCACTTTACGTTTTAAATTCTAATCTTGTTTGGGCAGCTGCTAATGAGGGTGTTCTTTATTTTACTACAAACGGAGGAACAAATTGGTTAACAGATATTAAAACGACAAATAACCCCCTTTTTTCCGTATTCTTTATTAATGAAAATACCGGCTGGGTAGCGGGCGGAAATGGAACAATTTTGAAAACAACGAATAGCGGATATGTTTTTGTAAATAATATTTCGAAAGATATACCTCAGAACTTTTATCTACATCAAAACTATCCTAATCCGTTTAATCCTTCGACTACTATTCGTTACAATCTGCCGAGGGCGGGGGTTGTGAGGCTGGCGGTGTTTGATGTGATGGGGCGGGAGATCGAAACACTTGTGAATGAAAGGCAAGCGGCGGGGAGTTATGAGGCGACATTTGACGGGAGCAGGTTTGCAAGCGGAGTGTATTTCTACGGGCTGACGACGGAGGGGTACAGTGAGACGAGGAAGATGATTTTAATAAGGTAAATTACGGAAAGCGCACGGCTTCGGTCGTGGGTTTTGGAAAACAAAAAATTAATAATATGAAAAAGTTATTTGTAACATTAGTGATTCTCTCAGCAATGAATACGAACGTGTTTTCACAACCTGCATGGATTGAGTATCCGATAGGTTACCCGCTCAACAGTTCTGTTAAAAATTTTTATTTTATAAATTCTCAAACGGGTATACTGTGCGGATCCGGCGGGATATTGGCAAGA
>JAPLFI010000426.1 GCA_026390755.1 Ignavibacteriota bacterium | reverse complement strand
TATTCAGTATAATAAAATTATTTTCTTGTATAGCAGAGCGGATTTCCGTGCTGTCCTTCTGATGTTCTTTAAAGTACGATTTCTCACTGAATCCGCAGTCATTATAAACAGGACAAGACCCGCAGAGCGGATTTCGTGCTTTGCAGATATTCCTTCCGAACTTAATCAGGTTTATATGAAATGCAACTTTCTTCTCGTCCGGTATTAAACTCTTCGCCGCTTCAAAAGTCTGTTCTGGGGTATTGGTCTCCGTAATTCCCAACCTGTTAAGTACCCTGTGAACATGCGTGTCAACCGGGAATACATTCCTGCCCATTGAAAACGCAAGAACACATGAAACCGTCTTAACCCCGATACCTTTGTATTTCAGGAGTACTTTGTAAATCTCATCATCGGATTTCTTTATAAGGAAATTCATATTCAGTGAGCCATGCTCGGCAATTATATCATTAAGCATTTTCTTAATATCTTTGGACTTCGTATCTGCAAGTCCGCAGATTCTAATTGCGCTTTTAATTGAGCTCAAAGGTGCCTTAGCGACATCATCCCACGAAGCAAACCTTTCTTTGAGGTTCAAATATGCTTTATACGATGTCTTATCAGTAGTGTTCTGCGAAAGCTTTGTGGCAATCAGCGTATCGAGTATTCCCGGTTTCTTACTCCGCTTATTCCTGCTTTCATATAATTCATCGAGTTTATCCGTTACGCGGCGAATCTGTTTATTATCCGCTTCGGCGGTATTGACATTCTGCCCTGTCCTTGTCATGCTGAACTTTTTTCAGCATCGTTTCGGGATTGTTTCAGCATCACTATGTCCATTCAATAATTTTATTTAAAATAATCTTGGCGATTCGCGGCGCTGTTTTCCCGTCATAGAACTTAATCTTTTTTCCTTTTTTGTAATTACCGGATTCAATCTTCTGAATGCTTGAATAAATAAGTTTCTCGTTAAGTCCGCAGAGCGTGCTTGTACCTTCAAAAATAGTTACGGGTCTTTCAGTGTTATACCTGAGCGTGAGACACGGAACTCCGAGGAATGAAGTCTCTTCCTGAATACCGCCCGAATCCGTCAGGACATATTTTGCGGATATAAGAAGAGAAAGGAAATCTATGTATCCGACAGGTTCGGTTAAAAGAAGATTATTCACCGAATCGAGACGTTTTTTTAGTCCGAATTTCTCAGCCATTTTCACAGTTCTCGGATGCAAGGGGAATACGATATCGAGTCCCGGATTTATCTTATTAATATTCTCAAAAATTCTTATGATTTTCTCCAGAGTTTCTTTCTTATCAACGTTCGAAGGTCTGTGCAGTGTGACGAGCGCGTAGTTCTTTCTGCTCAGACAAAGTTCAGACAAAATTTTTGATTTTACGGCTTTCTTAGTATAAGAGACCAGAGAGTCAATCATAATATTGCCGGTAAAGAAAATCTTATCCTTTTGTATTCCGCTTTTAGCAAGATTGTTAATACCGTCCTGTTCGGAAACGAACAGATAATCTGCGAGTGAATCGGTAACGAGGCGGTTGACTTCTTCCGGCATTGTCATATCGTAACTTCTCAGTCCAGATTCGACATGGGCAACGGGAACGGGTTTTCCGTTCAGCAGAATTTTAGCGCAGACAACGCTTGCGGCAAGTGTAGAATTAACGTCTCCGTAAACGATTACGAGGTCAGGTTTCTCTTTCAGTACAATGCGCTCGAATTTCACCATAATTTCCGCAGTCTGCGATGCATGTGTACCCGAGCCGACTCCGAGATTTATATGAGGTTTAGGAAGTTCGAGTTGTTTAAAGAACACTTCAGATAGCTGTTTATCGTAATGCTGTCCGGTATGTACGATTTTATGTGTAACTTTATTACTGTATTTCAGTAATTCCTTGTGCAAAGGAGCCATTTTCATGAAATTCGGCCTTGCACCTACGACAGATAGTATTTTTTTCAAATAATATTCAATTTCGTTCAATTTACTTAAAAATAAATTCACTTTGAATGTATTAAAAGCGCGAAACGCGGACAATTAATTCTGTTGATTGAAATGCATTTATTTGGTATATTCATAATTGTCGTTATTTTCGCTCCCATCGACTAGGGGTTAGGTCGCCACTCTTTCACAGTGAAAACACGGGTTCGAATCCCGTTGGGAGCGCCACTTTAAAGCCCTGTAAACTATATAAGTTACAGGGCTTTCTTCTTTTCATCCCTATATCAATTAAATTTATGGCCATCGATGGTTTACGGAATTTATAAATCCACCGATGCAGGTGCAACTCGGACTACTACTCCTTTTAATAACAGAGCCGGCTATTCCTTGCTCTGAGCGGAACAAAAATATATGCAGGGTCACAGGGATACGGACCGTTTCTTTCTGCGAATAACGGTGCAAGTTGAGTTGATGTAAGTACGGGATACTCTGCCGCAACAACATTTGAACGCCCCCGCCCCGTTGCGTCAGCAAAATAAACTCTTGACATTACAAAAGATTAATTGTAAATTGCGCTAAGAAATTCTATTTATGCGTAACGGGTTGCCTGCCCGGATTGGTTTATATAACAGTAACACATAAAGAGAAATTTTTAAAAAGATAAAAAACAAAGAGGTAATTATGAAAAAATTAAGTTACTCTTTGCGTTCCTTATTCTATCAGTCAACAAGGTTAGTACATTTCATTTTACTGTTAGCAATTATTGCAGGAGTTACTGATGTTTGCTATTCTCAGGTCAGCGAGCGATGGGCTCGTCGAAATAACGGACCCGGCGAAGGACATGATGGTATTCAGGCGTCTGCAGTAGATAACGCAGGGAATATATATGGTACCGGTTCATACACAGTATCCGGTCCTTACGATTATGGTACTGTAAAGTATGACGCTTCAGGTAATCAGTTATGGCTTAAAACATATAACGGTCCCGGAAACGGTTATGACCCGTCCAGTTCCATAGCAGTTGATAATTCCGGCAATGTATATATTTCGGGATACAGCCAGGGAGTCGGTACGATGTATGATTTCGCGACAATAAAATATGATGCCGCGGGTAATGAACTCTGGGTAAAAAGATATCACGGCGGCAACGATTACGGCTTATCTCTTGCAATTGACAACTCAGGCAATGTATATGTTACCGGAACTAACGGTAGTGACTACATAACTATAAAATATGATGCCGCGGGTAACGAACTTTGGCTTAGAGCTTATGACGGCGGCAGCGGATGGGATGAGGCGAGGTGCGTCGTGGTTGATAACTCTGGAAATGTTTATGTAGGAGGCAGAAGCCGCGGTATAGGCGGATTTGACTATGCAACCGTAAAATACGACGCGGCGGGTAATCAGTTATGGGCGAGCCGTTATAACGGACCGGCAAATGGTTCCGATGAGATAAGAAAACTTGCCGTTGATAATGCAGGAAATGTTTTTGTAACCGGGCAAAGTGCCGGAAGCGGTACGGGAGATGATTATGCAACCGTAAAATATGGTGCGGCAGGAAATGAATTATGGGCTAAAAGGTTTAACGGACCCGGTAACAGGGAAGATATCCCGCTCGGTATAATAGTCGACAATTCAGGAAATTGCCATATTACCGGTGTCTGTGCAAGTACGGGCGGTTCGCTTGATTATGATTATGCAACAATAAAATACGATGCCGCAGGTAATGAACTCTGGATTAAAAGATATAACGGACCCGCGAATAATAACGACGGAGCTTCTTTATTAGTGCTTGATGATGACGGAAATGTTTATATAACCGGCTCCAGCGTAGGAACAGGAACCGGTGCTGATTTTGCTACAGTAAAATATGATGCAGCCGGCAATGAAAAATGGGCGATAAGATATAATAACTCAACTGTCAATGGCGATGATTATGGTAATACTTTATCTCTTGACCCGTACGGAAATGTGATTGTATGCGGGGTCAGTATGGGAGCAACGTCAAATGATTTCTATACCATCAAATACTCGCAGGATGAGAACACACGGACATTCGTTGACCTTGTGAAGATTTACGGTCCCGGAAACTGCAAGGCAACTTTCGGATATAAGTTTGACCATGATGAAAACATTCCTGTCGGTGCGGATAATAAGTTCATCCCAGCCCCCGAAAACAGAGGTCAGACTACATCATTCACCGCGGGCACACATCACGACCTGTTTGAAGTACCGTTCAGTACGCCGCTCACATGGCACGTAAAAAGCGGTGCGGTTACAACAGAAGCCACTGCAGAAGAAAAACATATTTACTGCGAAGCCGACGACCACAGAACAACTATGCCAAACCTGAACCAGGAAACCGAATATGAAATAAAATATAAGAAGACAGGTGGCGGAGCAGATGTATTTACAAATATTGAGTTATATAATACAATTCCTGACGGAACAGAGTTCGTCTCGGCGACGAGCAGTGCTAAAATGACGGCAGTCAGCCTGACAGGAAACACTTATAAATGGACAAGAACAGATCCGATTGGTCCTGCCGATGAAGAAGATATGGTCAAGATTAAAGTGAAAGTGACTGACGCTACGAGGCCCGATTATACAAACACGGCTGTACTGAAAACAATATGCTCCGGAACAAATTATAATTCATACGGGTCTGACGTGAATGCAATGCCCCCGCCGCTGCCGCCGAACCAGTGGACTCAATACCCAACGGGAGTTCCGTATTCGCTGTTCGCAGTGGATTTTTATAAAAATGACCTCACTCCAGCAGGTAATGATATGGTTGGTCTGGCCGTCGGACAGGGAGGTACTGTTTTAAGAACAACGGACGCAGGCTGGGAATGGACACTCGTTTATCAGAACATTAATATATGGCTCAATGATGTAAAATGGTCTACGGCAAACGTCGCTTATGCCGCAGGGATGGGCGGAGTCATAATTAAAACCGTTGATGCAGGTGCAACGTGGACAGTTATCAGAGCTTATGATACGCCGATGCATACTTTCAGGGGGATCGCAGTCAGTCAGGCTTATGATTATAATTTTGTCACCTTTGTCGGTTATGCCGGTACATATTTTGAAACGCATGATGCCGGCACAACATTTATTCAGAGAACCGATGTTACACCTTGGACTATGCACTCAATAGATTACGTTTATGTTTCTTCAACTAACGATTTAAACGGTATTATTGCCGGCACCGATGGTTATGTATGGAATACTGCAAATCACGGAGTTAACTGGGTCGTCAGACCGGAGTTGAGAAATTCCGGTGTCTATGATTACCTTAATGATGTCGTATTTGCATCAAAAGAAATAGCTTTTATCTGCGGAAATAACGGCAGAATAGTGTTGACTACAAACCATGGCATCACCTGGATTGTTAAACCATCGTTCACTTCACAGCACTTAAGGTCAATTGATATGATTAAAACCGGACCGCCTTCTTATGACCACAGAACTGTAACTGTTTGCGGTGATAACGGGTTAATTTATACATCTCTGGACTGGTGCAACACGTGGACAAACGGCTCACCCGCAGGGGAAACAAGACATTTCTACGGCGTTTGCCTTAACGGAGAGCACAGAGGCACCGTAGTAGGTGAAATCGGTACGGGTGTAGGCAATGTAGGTATGATGTATAACTCAATGAGTAACGGCATGGTCAGCGTGAACCAGATAGGTACAACTGTTCCGTCAGTGTTCACTCTGAACCAGAATTTCCCGAATCCGTTTAATCCGACAACAAAGATTAGCTTTTCTCTTGCAAAATCAGGTCCCGTATTGTTAACCGTTTTTGATATGACGGGAAAAGAAGTTGTAACACTGGTCAACACTGTATTATCCGCGGGAAATTTTGAATATGAATTCGACGGCTCTAAGCTATCAAGCGGAATTTATTTTTACAGAATAGTAACAAATGATTTTGTTGAAGCAAAAAAGATGTCATTAATAAAATAACGTCATCAGTCGTCGCGAGTATATAGATTTGATTTCTTTAAACGAAAAGGGGGGCCCATAAGCCCTCTTTTTCTTATTCTGTGTAAAAAATACGCACGGAATAAAAAAACAAGCATCTGAAAATAGTCTCCACAACATAATCAGCAATTTAGAAGAAACCTGGTCTGGTAGTACCGGATAATTCAAATTCACTGTATCAGGGACGTTGGCGTTCTGTCTGAGAAAAGGGCTTCCGCTTACTGGCATTACCATTCATTCGACAACTCAAAATACAAAACCGGTTCGTACTAGATCCAGGTAGGATTCGGGAAAAACGTCTCTAAAGAGATTAAATTCTTCGTGCGGAACAGAAAATGAGTGTGAAAAACGCTCATTTTTTTATTTTGTTGAAAAAATTTCAGCAGAATAAGATTATACAGATAATTAGAATTCATATAGCCCTAATAATCATCCTCATAATTAAAATGACTAAACAACAGTTATTCCATTGTATTAGAGCTGTTTGCAGACCACTCCCGAAGCTACTAATAGGAATGGGAATACCGTCAATTATAGTAACATCTATGCCGATAATAATAAATGCACCTGAAAGTCCTTTATTTCGTTTTTATTGCATCAGCCGCTTTATCGATATTTAACATTCCCGAATTGAAAGTGTGTTTATTCCCGTCATCGGTAGTTACTATAACTTTTTTTGCAAACGTACTTTTCTGAACTTCTGTGTTCGCAATCCTGTTTTTGGGAATTTCAATAAATCCTTCCGAACCGGACTTGATAAAAAATACCTCTTCTAACATTCCGCTGGCGGACATATTAATTTTAGCATCGAATAAAAGTCTTTTATCCGTAATAATTAGTTTACCGTTATATTTACCGGCTTTTGGTGGTTCATAAAAGAGAGTTTGGTTATGTAACTCCTTTTCTCCCGGATCTAAATTAAATTTTGCCATAATTCTTTTATTTTACTTAATAAAAGTAAATTTATAATTATTTCAAAGAAATATATTAATTTATCTCCGCCAGAATGGTTCAACGGAAAGCGGGCAATCGAATTTATTTAATTTGGTGTAACAAATATTATCTATTCTCCTCAATACAATATTATGTTAATAGCGACTTGCTTTTATTACCCAAATCCCTCAATTTATCAGTTATGCTTTGGCGACAGTGCTGACTTGACGCTAATCGCCGATGAACAACCAAAGCTTAATATTAAAAGATAATTATACTTGTAAAATGAGCGTGAAAATAATAATCCTCTTTAGTCTTTTATTAAGCATCAATACTGCTTTCTCTCAAAATGACAGCATTGATATTAAGTTGCAAAAAATTTCCGCTGAAAAAGATGATAACACACGTATTGATTTAATAAATAATCTGTTTTTGAATACATCCGAATCTAATCCTGTACTGGATATGGAGAATGCCCAGAAGCTTTTACTGCAATCCCAAAAGAATAAAGATAAAACAGCCGAAGCAATGGCTTTGACTGAAATTGCTTACGACTACAGGGCACTCGGCAATACTCCCAAGAGCGTGGAATATAACTTAAAAGCAAATGCACTCGCTCAGGAGACAGGAAATGAAAAACTGACAGCATATGTAAATATTAACCTTGCCCAGAATTACTATGACCAGGCAAATTATACTAAAGCTATCAGCCTGTATTTGTCGGCGGCCGAAACAGGCATAAAGATAAATGATTTTGTATTGCAAATCTGGGGTTACGGAAACTTGTGTCCGATGTATATGGAAACGAATAAATCAGATTCTGCATTAATGTATGCGCAAAAAGAATATGAACTTTGCATGCGGTTTCATTATTTCGATTATTTAAGCTATGCACTGAAAGATATGGGAAGTATTCAGGCCAAATTGGGTAATTCGTCTCTTGCCGTCAGTTATTTTAATATGGCAATACAGGAAGGGATAAAAATAAAATCATCAAAACAAATTAATTATGCTTATACTGCTTTAGCACAATATTTCCATGATATAAACCAGAATGACTCCAGTATAGTTTATGCTAAAAAAGCTATTGATGTTGTGCAAAATGCAGCGTTCTTTGATTTAATTATTAAACCGGCAAAATTACTTTTGGATATCTACAGGAATAGTAATATAGACAGTGCTTTTAAATACTCAGAGATGTTCAGGATAGCAAATGACAGTTTGTTTAGCATCAAAACAATTCAGCAAACACAAATGATGACGTTTGAAGATGATTTACGGCAAAAGGAATTAGTCCTGGAAAAAACAAAAACAGAAGAGCAACGGAAACAGAATATTCAATACGCATTAATTACGCTTGGCATCATCACCTTCATCATTCTGTTTCTGCTACTCAGCAGAAGTTTTATCACCAATACAAAGCTGATTGAATTTCTTGGTGTAATGGCTTTGCTGATTGTATTTGAGTTTCTCAATTTATTACTGCATCCATTTTTAGAAGGAGTAACGAATCACACGCCTGTATTTATGTTATTAGCTTTGGTTTGTGTTGCCGCATTGCTTGTTCCCCTTCATCACAGAGCTGAAAAATGGTCAACGGCTAAATTGATTGAGAAAAATAAAAAGATACGATTGGCAAATGCGAAAAAAACAATTGAAAAATTAGAAGATAATACTGTTAATAAGTAAGGAGAAAGCATAAATTCATAACTTTGAGGTAAGTAAATATAATAAAATAAAACAGGAGAAATATTCAAATGGAAGCAAAAATAGAAAACGGCAAACTGGTAATAGTAATCGATTTACAGGAACCAACCCCCAGCGCATCCGGGAAAACATTAGTCATAGCCACTACACACGGGAATGTTGTCACGGAATGTGTTGTTGATGGGAAGCCTGTGGTGATTGGGCTGAATGCTTATATTAAAAAATAGAGTGTAACGCTTCAAATGATAATCGACAATTGAATTTCTTAAATTTGCAGAAAGGAGGATAAAATGCTGTTGAAATTATATTTGATTGTATCAGGAGGGATTTTCTTTTTTGTCGGAATAATTCATCTCTTAAGGCTTATTTATCAATGGAATATAATTGTAGTAACGTCAGTGATACAACTGGAACTATCGTATATAGGATG
>JAPLFI010000440.1 GCA_026390755.1 Ignavibacteriota bacterium | reverse complement strand
TGTAGAATTCTTTAACCTGAAATTTACAGTATCGGATGCGTAAGCTCTTAATCCGTTAAAGAAAACTGTGTCGCCCAGCGTATATCTTAATAAATGTAATACGCACGAACCTTTGCAGTAAGTGATTGCAAAATTAAACAATGTGTTTGCATCGGGAGTTGTAACATCCCAGCTGGGAACTGATAAAGCCCAGCCCGGATTACCGGACATGTAACTGCTTGCATCGCTGTTTATCATCGTTTTGTATGCTGTATAACTTCCGTTTCTTTCTTCCCAAAGTGCTTCCGACCATGTCGCAAATCCTTCATTCAGCCAGATGTTTGCCCATGATGCGCAGGTTACCATATCTCCGAACCATTGATGCGCGTATTCATGAGCCGCTAAATTCACACCCCAGCTGTTTACAGTTGTCAGGGTTTGATTTTCCATACCGCCCCAGCCAAAACCTGCGCTGTTAGGAACGTAAGCAAATCCGTTTTTCTCAAACGCATGCTCTGTAAATTTCTGCGAATAATAAGTCGTCATTTGAACCATAACATTTTTTACAACTGCACTGCTTGTCCCGGCGGGAGAATAAAGCCTGATAGGAATACTGTCACTCGGGTTTGATAATTTGTGCCAGTAGATAATATCAATCGTATATCCGACTTTTGAAGTCATGGTAACAAGATATGTAGAAATCGGGTCCCTGCTGATCCAGTGATAATAGAGCGAATCGCCTGTAACGGTTGAGTCGTTTAGTCTTCCGTTAGAGCCGAGACGAACCGTAAGAGGAACCTTTACTGTTAAATCAAGGGTAGCTTTATCGGACGGTTTATCCCAGCACGGGTACCAGCCTCGTGCACCCTCCGGCTCGGCATCGGTAAACACATACCCCGAACTACCGCTAACGTAAAATGAAGCATCAGTTACGTTAAGATGTCTGTAATTAACCTTAACATTCACTATTTCACCGACATTGTAAGTCCTGTCCATATTAATGGTAACAATGTTAGAGGTATGCGTGAAAGTTAAATTTGTACCGCTCATCAGCCTTACAGAATCAATTGCAAGCGAAGTGTTATTCGCATTAAGCTTGATGTAGGTCAATGTTGAATCAACTCTGAATGTAATAATATTCGATGCTACAAAGTCCTTCGGATACGGACTTGCATAACATCTGAAAATGTTGAGATTCAATTTATAATTCAAAACATCAAAAGAGTGTCTTGGAGTATTAACTGAATTCGGTGAATCCTGAAAGAAATTTTCGGGATGGGACATTTTTGATTTCTTCATAGAGCAAATTTCGGAACCTTTCATTTTACTGAAATCCTGAGTATAGGAACTGCCGGTAAAAAGAACAGCCAGTAAAAACAAAAGAAAAAGCTTTTTCATAAAATTAGTTTTTTAGTTTTTTGGATACATTGTATAATATAAACAAATCCATTATGAAAAAAATTGCAAAAAGTAAACGGAAATCACCTGAGTAAAACCATTTTTTTTGTACTGATGAAATTCCCGGCAACGAGTTTATAAAAATATAAGCCGCTTGCCAAACCGTCCGGATTAAAGTCTATTTCATATCTGCCCGGTTTCTGCTTTGAATTTACGAGGACCGCAATTTCTCTGCCGATAGCATCATAGACGGTCAGTTTTACGGCGGTGTATTCTTTAATCATGTAGGAAATTCTGGTTTTAGGATTGAAAGGGTTGGGAAAATTCTGGTCGAGCCTGAAATCCACAAATTCAAACGGTTCATCGCCTCTTTTATCTTTCAAAATCCAGTTTCCCGGGTCGAAAGTAACTGTTACAGGTTTGCCGGCTACTGCAAATTTATATGAATTTCGCAATGAATCATTCATTACATAAAACAACGTATCCTGATTCACGGTTTTAACCGATATACAAACAGGCATTTTAAAAAAAGAAGGGTAAGTATTTTGCACCTGAGTTACATTCACGTTTACTGTAAATAAATTCCCGCCAATATCTTCATACCCCCAGTTTATGATATATTGAGGATAATTTTCGCCGTAAATCCACTGAGAGAAAAAATAACTGAGCTGTTTGCCGTAAACATTTTCCGCAACTCTCTGAAAATCTTCTGTGACCGCTGTTTTATACGCAAAAAGTGAATCGTTCGCGTAATTCCTGAGTATTCTGAAAAAAGCGGAATCCCCGGTTACACCCCTCAGCATGTGAAGTACGATTGAACCTTTTGCGTAGCTTCTGCTTCCGTTGAAAATTTCGTTAACGGAATTGACATTCTGAACATATATAGAGCCTTTTGCTCTTTTAGCATCGAGCATCCGGCTCCTTATAAACTCATCATAAGCCGTTTTTCCT
>JAPLFI010000275.1 GCA_026390755.1 Ignavibacteriota bacterium | reverse complement strand
GAAGATCATTTTCTGACCGGAGGATTGTATTCAATCCTTGCGGAGCTGTTCATTAAAAATCGCGTGATGTACGATGTTCTTCCGTTCGCACTCGACAATAAATGGTTCAAGCCCGCACTGTTCAACGACGTACTTGAATTCGAGGGTTTTACTTCCGAAAAAATAGCTAAAAAAATTCTTGCTTATATAAAAAGAGATGGCAAATAGCATTAAATTCAACGATAATTATCCGGATATCTCCAAATCCGAAGAACTTTTTAAAAGATCTGAGGGACTTATACCCGCTCACACACAAACACTCGCAAAAGGTCCCACGCAATGGATAAAAGGCATCGCGCCAAAATACCTGCAAAGAGGCAAAGGCTCGCATGTATGGGATGTTGACGGGAATGAATACATAGATTATAATATGGGCATCGGTCCCATAGTACTCGGTTACTGCTACGATAAAACAGATGAAGCAATCAGGAGACAATTAACGGACGGAATTACATTTTCACTTGTTCACCCTCTCGAAATTGAATTATCGGAAAAAATCAGAAGTGTGGTTCCGAATGCCGAAAATGTCAGGTTTTCAAAGACCGGATGCGACGTGACAACTGCCGCCGTCAGGCTTGCAAGAGCTTTCACTAAACGCGAGAAAGTGCTCTGCTGTGGATATCACGGCTGGCACGACTGGTATATTTCCGTAACTGACAAGAGCGCAGGTATCCCGAAAAGCACAGGTGAACTTACATTCACATTTAATTACAATGATATTAACTCCGTCATAGATTCAATAGACGAGGACACTGCCTGCGTTATACTCGAGCCATTCGTATTTGAAGAGCAGAAAAATAATTTTTTAAGCGAACTCGCTGAAGTATGCCGTAAAAACGGGACATTACTGATTTTCGATGAAATGTGGACTGGATTCAGAATCGCCCCGGGCGGAGCGCAGGAGTATTTCGGAATCAAACCCGACCTCGCCTGCTATTCAAAAGCCATTGCCAATGGTATGCCGATTTCCGCACTTACGGGCAGGCAGGATATCATGAGATTAATCGAGAAAGATGTCTTTTTTTACACCACTTTCGGCGGAGAAGCTTTATCACTCGCCGCGGCACTTGCAACTATAAATGAAATTATTGAAAAAAATGTTCCGCTTTATCTTCAGGCGCAGGGAAGAAAATTAAAAGACGGTTATAACAACATAGCATCGGAACTCGGAATGGATTTCACAAAATGCTCCGGATATCCATGCAGGACAATAATCACATTCGACGCCAAAGCGGGAAATCCGCTTGAAATGAAATCCCTCGTCCAGCAGGAAATGATAAAACGCGGAGTTCTCTGGGGCGGATTCCATAATATATGTTACATGCACAGTGATGAAGATATTGCATACACTCTCAAAGCGTACGCCGACGTTCTGCCTGTTTTAAAGAAAGCAGTTGATGAAAGGAATGTGAAATCATATCTGAAAGGCGAAGCAGTTGAACCTGTATTCAGAAAAACGACTAATTTTAACACAAAACCAGATACGAAATTAAAATAATTTTGAGCGATAATATTCAGAACATATTTTCTTTAAAAGACAAAACAGCCGTCGTTACGGGAGCTCTCGGCTTAATCGGCAGGCATCATTGCTTCGCACTCGCCGAAGCGGGTGCATCGGTGATTGTATGCGACCTGGACGAAGCCGCCTGCAAGTCTTTCGCTGAAAAGCTCGGGAATAAATCTTCGGGATACGGAACTGATGTTATATCAAAAAAGTCCGTTTTTGCACTGAAGGATTTTATCATACAGGAATACGGGCATATTGATATTCTTGTCAATAACGCGGCTATTAACGATATGTTCGAAAATCCGTCTGCCGCGCTTGAGAAATCGAAATTCGAGAATTATCCGCTTGAACTGTGGAAAAAATCGTTTGACGTGAATGTTACGGGTATGTTTCTGTGCTCGCAGACACTCGGATATGATATGGCAAAAAAAGGCAAAGGCAGTATTATTAATATCGCCTCAACTTACGGTATAACTGCCCCCGACCAGTCAGTTTACATTAATGAGAAAGGCGAGCAGACTTTTTATAAATCACCCGCATATCCGGCTACAAAAGGAGCGGTTATTTCTTTTACAAGATTCCTCGCCGCATACTGGGGTAATCGCGGCGTAAGAGTTAACACGCTCAGTCCGGGCGGAGTTGAGAATAATCAGGAAGAATATTTCATTAAGAATTATTCGAAGAAGACACCGCTCGGAAGAATGGCAGTGCCGCAGGATTATAAAGGAGCGGTTGTATTTCTTGCAGGCGATGCTTCTGCTTATATGACGGGCGCGAATCTGATTATTGACGGCGGGTGGACTGCATGGTAAGATTATTTGAGTTTTAATGTTTAAAAAAGATAAGTATTATATTCAGTATGGCAAAAATTAATGCGGGAAATACAATTATTGGTGACGGTGAACGGGTCTATATAATTGCTGAAATAGGAATAAATCACAATGGTTCTCTGAATCACGCTAAAGAACTTATAAAAAACGCCGCGGCAATCGGATGCGACGCCGTTAAATTCCAGAAAAGGACTCCGGAGTTATGCGTTCCGAAAGACCAGTGGAATCTCGAAAGAGCAACTCCATGGGGCAGAATAACATATATTGAATACAGGCATAAAGTTGAACTCTCGGGCGAAGATTACAAAGAAATTGACAGGTTCTGCCGTGGACTCGGTATTGCATGGTTTGCTTCCTGCTGGGATGAACCGTCTGTTGATTTTATTAATCAGTTTGACCCGCCGATGTTTAAAGCGGCATCCGCTTCACTTACAGATCATAAACTGCTGAAAAAGAAATTAACAACCGGTAAACCGATAATTATTTCAACGGGAATGTCAACTATGGAAGAAATCACTGCCGCTGTAAACATTATCGGAAAAAAGAAACTTCTCATTGCTCACTCTACTTCAACCTATCCCTGTCCCGTGAACGAACTGAATCTGAGAATGATTACAACACTTAAGAATTTATACCCGGAAGTACCGATAGGATATTCGGGTCATGAAGTAGGTTTAGC
The DNA here is from genome assembly GCA_026390755.1 of Ignavibacteriota bacterium. GTDB lineage: Bacteria > Bacteroidota > Ignavibacteria > Tepidaquicellales > Tepidaquicellaceae > JAPLFI01. The sequence goes on along the minus strand of JAPLFI010000275.1, from coordinate 108 downwards.
TCCCACAGTCGCCGCCGTTACTCTCGGCGCTACATTCATCGAGAGGCATATTACATTAGACCGTGCGATGTGGGGAACTGACCAGGCGGCTTCCGTTGAGATAGCCGG
>JAPLFI010000203.1 GCA_026390755.1 Ignavibacteriota bacterium | reverse complement strand
TTCGTTTTGCGAAAGCGGAGTTGAAGATTTTGATTCGAGTAAATTATTCACTGCATTCGGACTGAGAGTGCTCGTTTTAAACAGTTTTACAGTATCGGCTATCAGTTCGCGTTTCTGTTTAGCAATGTCCATATAGCGCTTTTCAACGAGTCCGAGGGAATATCCCTTTTCCATCAGGCGCAGGTCAGCGTTATCCTGACGGAGTATAAGGCGATACTCGGCTGAAGATGTAAACATACGGTACGGCTCTTCGGGGACTTTGTTAATCAAATCGTCAATAAGCACTCCGATGTAAGCTTCGCTCCGTTTTAAAATAAACGGCTCATTCCCTTTTATTTTAAGAGAAGCGTTAATGCCAGCCACAAGTCCCTGCGCGGCGGCTTCTTCGTAGCCCGACGTTCCGTTCACCTGTCCCGCATTGTATAAACCGGATACGAGTTTTGTTTCCAGTGTCAGATATATTTGATGTGTCGGGAAGAAATCATACTCGACGGCATACCCCTGTTTCACTATATTTACTTTTTCAAGTCCGGGCACCGTGCGCGCGGCAAGCTGTTGTACATTGAGCGGGAGACTTGTAGAAAAACCGTTCATGTAAATTGTATTTCCATCGAGAGTCTCAGGTTCGAGGAAAATCTGATGTCGAGGTTTATCAGAGAAACGCGATATCTTATCCTCGATTGACGGACAGTATCTCGGACCAACGCCTTTTATGCGTCCCGCGAACATCGGTGACTCGCCGAAACCTGTGCGGAGGATTTCGTGCGTTTCCGAATTTGTGTGCGTGAGGTGACAATCAATCTGCGTTTGATTTGGAAAGGCGTGTTTATCCCAAACTGTCCGGAAAGAAAACGGAACCGGTTTAGTGTCACCCGGCTGAATATCTGTTTTAGAAAAATCTATCGTGCCTTTATCAAGCCGCGGAGGTGTTCCTGTTTTTAACCTGCCTGTTTTGAATCCGAGAGAATGAAGACGCTCCGATAATCCGGTTGCCGCCTGCTCGTCTATACGACCGCCGGCGGTTTGAGACGTACCGGTATGCATTACAGCATTCAGGAATGTACCGGATGCGATAATAACGGCTTTGCAGTTAATATCAAATCCAAGTTCGGTTTTTATTCCTGCTACCTTATATTTATAGCCTGATTCGTGATTTATTTCTCTGACTTGTATTTCCTTTACGATATCCTGAATCAGATGAATGTTGGAAAATGAGTTCAGGTATTTTGCGGCTTCAATGGAATACAAATTCTTATCAGATTGACATCGCGGCGACCACACGGCAGGTCCTTTTGAAACATTCAGCATTTTGAACTGTATTCCCGTTAAATCAGCAAGCCAACCCATAGCGCCGCCAAGTGCGTCAACTTCTTTTACAAGATGCCCTTTTGCCGTTCCGCCAATTGCGGGATTGCAACTCATTCGTCCGATGGCTTTCAAGTCCATGGTAATAATACAGACCTCAAGACCCATTTTAGCGGCGGCAACCGAGGCTTCTACGCCGGCATGTCCGGCACCGACCACGATTATGTCGAATTGTCTATTTATTGTTTTGACAGTGTTTTAAATTATGTTTCACGTGAAACAAAATAATTATTACTCTCGTTACTTTCTTTTACTTGATTAAAAGAAAGTAACCAAAGAAAAATCAAGCGCTGGTGTTTTTTGAGCTAAATTTATTGCGTAATGCTAAAAAATCAAAACTCACGCAAAAACAGCGCTCAGACAATTGATTTTTCTTAACGCATTACTTCATAAATTATTGACGCTCAAAAAACAAATGCGCGAACAGAAATATACGAGCGGGAAAACCAAATGAAACAAAAGATACTTATTTCCAAAATTGTTTCACGTGAAACAATTGCCTGCTAATGAATTATAACACACTAAGACAGCCAATTAGTTCGGTCGAGACTGCGATATTGAATTGCCTCGCTGAGATGTGCCGGAGAAATGTTTTCCTCCCCTGCCAGGTCTGCGATGGTTCGTCCGACCTTCAGGATTTTATCATAAGCCCGTGCGGATAATCCAAGTTTGTTTATTGCCATCTTTAAAAGCTCTTCCCCTTCCGGATTAATGCGGCAATATTTCTTTAACTCCTTTGAGCCGATATTTGCGTTAGAATAGATTCCCCTCTCCCCCGAAAATCGTATAGTCTGAATTTCCCTTGCCTTGATTACCCTGCCACGAATTACTTCTGATTTTTCAGGTTCGGTTTTTCCGGACAGCTCTGAAAACTTGACAGGATTTACGTGAATATGTATATCTATTCTATCGAGTATTGGTCCCGAAATCTTTGAAAGGAATTTCTGTATATCATAATCCGAATACATGTTCATTTCTTTACTTGTTCCCGCCGGTGTCGGATTCATTGCGGCTACAAACATGAAGTTGCACGGGTACTGAACCGTCACCTTTGCCCTTGAAATGGTAACCACTTTATCCTCGAGCGGCTGGCGCATTACTTCGAGAACGTTTTTTCTGAATTCCGTCAGTTCATCAAGAAAGAGTACTCCGTTATGCGCAAATGATATCTCTCCCGGCTTTGCATTCGAGCCGCCGCCGACAATCGCTATATCGCTCGCCGTATGGTGAGGAGCACGGAATGGACGGGTTGTAATTAATGCCTTATCGGGAGGTAATATACCTGCTATTGAATGAATCTTTGTTGTTTCGAGAGCCTCTTCCCGTGTAAGCGGAGGCAATATTGTTGGCAGGCGTTTTGCGAGCATGGTTTTTCCCGAGCCGGGAAGACCTATCATAATAATATTATGTCCGCCTGCTGCAGAAATTTCCATAGCACGTTTTACTTCCGCTTGTCCTTTTACGTCGGAAAAATCCGCAAAGTAGTTCTGATTATACGCGAATACATCTTCTTCGTTAATTGTATGCGGCTGTACTTCGAGCGTACCGTTCAGAAAATCAAATACATCTCTAAGATTATCGAAGGGATACACATTTACTCCCCCGACGATAGCGGCTTCATCGGCATTCTCTTTAGGAACTATGATTCCGTCAAACTTTTTCGCCCTGGCTTCAATTGTTACAGGAAGAACTCCAGGGACCCGCCTTAGCCTTCCATCAAGTGAAAGCTCTCCGAGGAAAACATATTTACGAAGTTTCTCCGCATTAATCTGTCCTGTTTCCGCAAGAATCGCGATTGCAATTGGCAGGTCAAAGCCCGCACCCTCTTTTTTAATATCTGCCGGGGATAAATTAATCGTGATGCGCTTCAAAGCGGGAAAGTTTAATCCTGAATTTTTAATCGCCGCAGTTACGCGCTCACGGGATTCACGTACGGTGCTGTCGGGTAAGCCGACGACCGAAAAATGGTGCTGTAAAGCACGGTCGAGATGGGTTTCAACTCCGATAATAAAAGCATCAACCCCGAACGTAGAAGCAGTGAATACATCTGTTATCATACTGTTTTTACAATATGTTTGACTTTAGTTTTTCTTTTTAAAAACAAGGCTCAGCGGAACTCCGTCGAAACCGAAATGCTCGCGAATTTTCTTCTCCAGATACCTTTTGTAGTTTTCGGTCAGCAGTGACGGTTCATTCACAAAGAAAGCAATCACCGGAGGAGAGTGGCGCACCTGAGTAATATAATTTATTTTCACTTCCCTGCCGCGTGCGGCTTGCGGAGGCATACGCTTTATCTCTTCGAGAATTTTATCATTAAGGTCAGACGTTTTAATCATCTTTGCCCGCTCGTTGTAAATTGTTTTCGCTTCTTCGAGCACTTTATGAATTCTCTGCTTAGTAAGCGCGGAAATGAAAATCAGTTTTAAAAAATTATAGCTCTTAAGATGCTCGTTTATTTTTTGTTTTACAAGTATTGATGTTTTGGAATCTTTTTCAATCAGGTCCCATTTATTCACAACAATCAAAAGTCCTTTTTTAAAATTACTTACGTCTTCAAGAATTCTTACGTCCTGTTTATCGAGCTTGAATTTCGATAATACTATTTCCGAAGATTTACTGAAGCCTTCCATAATCAGCGTGGCGTCAATAACGAGCATGGCTACATCACAGCGCTGTATTGACCTGTACGTCCTCACTGTCGAGAAAAAATCGAGCGATTCAGTTTTCTTGATTTTGCTTTTCCGCCTGAGTCCAGCAGTATCAATAAGCACAATCTCTTCGCCGTGAAACTTAACAACGGAGTCTATAGAGTCACGCGTCGTTCCCGGTATATCCGTTACAATATGCCGCTCTTCGTTTAATAAAGCGTTAACTATGGACGATTTTCCCGAGTTAGGCCTGCCGATAATCGCGAATTTAATCCTCTTATCTTCGATTTCGTCATTCTCTTCCATATCCTTCGAAATTTCATCGAGCAGTTCGGCAACATTTTTACCGGATAAAGCGGAAATGTCATACGGCATGCCGAGACCGAGAGAGAAGAATTCATTCTTATTCATTTCTCGGTCAACATTATCAATCTTATTAGTAGCGAGTATTATTTCTTTTCCCTTTGAATGCTTACGCAGATTGTTCGCAATTTCAACGTCTATCGGATGCAATCCCCCGTCACCGTCTGTTACAAAGATAATTATATCGGCTTCATCAATCGCTATTTTCACCTGATCGCGAATATGCCGGTTGAATTCCTCATCCGAGTGAGGCACAAAGCCGCCCGTATCAATCAGGAAAAATCTTTTCCCCGTCCACTCCGCCTCGCCGTAATTACGGTCGCGCGTGACTCCGCTCTCAGGATGGACAATCGCCACACGCCTTCCGATTATCCTGTTGAAAAGCGTTGATTTCCCAACGTTCGGTCTTCCTACTATAGCTACAACTTTGCGCATTTAAGTCCCTTCTATTTCCTTTTATATCAATAACTTATCTGTTTTGAATTACGTATTTTATTGCCTCTTCCGTGTTGAGTTTGCCATATCCCCAATTAGTATTGGGAACACTTCCGGTAAAGCTATCCGATGTTGCCGTCTTATGAAGAATCTGTCTTATTTCGCTATGCGTGAGAGTCGGGTCATACTGAAGCATAAGTGCAACTGCTCCGACTACATGCGGTGCGGCAGAACTTGTACCGCTGAAAATTGTATATGAGTTATTCGGTCCGCATGTAAACGTCGTATGTCCGGGGGCGCAAATATCAATTCCCATTTTCCCTGAAATATTATTTCCGCGTCCGCTGTATTTGCATAAATCGTTCAGCTTATCCCCCCATGCAATATTGACCGTATAAGCTCCGACTGCAATAATACTGTCGGATGTCGAGGGAAAAGTGATTGTTCTTTCGTCGGTGAGTTTATCCGAGACCCAGTGAGTTGAGCCGCTCCACGACTGCGTGACGTCAACAACATAACCGTCAATCTGCACATCCTGTGAGGCTTTCAGCCCGAACTGCCAGTCGCCGTTAACCGTTCCCGAATCCTTTTCCGAAAAAGCAAACTTGAACATAACCGTACCGCGCGGAGAAATTTCGCGGGCATAAAACATATTATAATTTCCGACTTTAATAAATCCCGAGCCGTCATTTAATTCCTTTGATTTTTTTCCGTCCGGTGCAGTAACCACGAATGAAATTTTATTATCTTTTCCTTTCCAGAGGAATGAAGCGTACGCGCCGTCATTTTTCTTTCCTTCGCCCGTCGCAGGTGATGAGAACGTAAAAACAGTTTCCTTACCTTTTTTCAGATTATCCTGAATGTGCATTTTACCAGAGGCGAGGTTACCGCCGCCGCCGATTACGGTAATTCCGCTCGCAGCAATTTGATTCTGAAGAATTTCCTCTTCAGTAGAGCCGTCCATAAATTCCCACATCCACTCACCGTCTTCAAAGAGTAAAATATTGATTTTCTCGTCTCTTAAGAACTTAACGAGGTCGGGAAAATTCCTCGCAAACCGAGGTGTATAATCATATTTTATGTTAGCGTGAACGATTTCCGCATCGGGGGCTACTCCGTGGAGTTTATTAACGCCGTACTGACCTCCGAGTACCAGACCGGAGACGCTCGTACCGTGCTGAACTTCATCCGGCTCTGTCTTAATCAAATCTTTCCCTCTTCTTCTGATGGTGCCGTCTTTCTCGCGGACAGAGCGGACTTTTGAAGTTTTAAGAGCAACAATTTTTTCTCCCGCATCGAGCACACCGTTTCCATTAGCATCTATTGCAATGAAGAGTTGTTCGCCGTAAGTAGGGTCATTTTCCGTAAAACCGTCTTTTTCACCAAAGTCACGTTTTTTATTATTATTTTTATCTGCATAAAGAAAATCCATATCGGGATTAAAACTCTTATCGTCGGTCTTAAGCATCTTATAAGTATTGTTATTCATCTCAATATATCGTAAAACTCCGTCCGACGCAGGAATACCGTCTCCTTTAAAATCTACGGCGTCCACACCGGCAGTAAAAACACCGTCTTTATTTACGTCTATCCAGTTGAATTCGCCGCCGTCCGCAAAGAAAAAGAACGGATGGAAAATATCAATGCCGGAGTCAACATCGCCTATGAGAACACCCTTGCCGGTGAGAGGGTTACCCTGCTTATCGAGAAATTTTTCTTTTAATACCGTTGTAAACCAGAGATTCTCCTGTGCCGGCAGAAATCCCGTAAATATTACAAACAGCGCGAGTGCAAATACCAATGATTTTTTTTTCATCTTGTGTTTGTTATTTGATTATATTTTCCTGAACCCTATCCTTATCATCTGAACATTGTCCGAACCTTGTCCTGGGGTACCCTTCGGGTCATTTATTTCAGGATCATTTCAGCATCGTTTCGGGGTTGTTTCAGCATCAGGAATATTTCAGGGTTATATAAGTAATATAGGTTAAATTTTTTTAACTTTAAATTAACAATTACTTATTACTTTCTGAATAAGTTTGTACACAATTGAATTTTCCTGAATATATTCTCGCGGCATATTAGACGAAGTAAGGTATATTATTGACAAAATCAAACACAAAATAAGGTATATATTTCGCAAATTTACACCCAAAGTAAGGCATATTTCCGTTTCTTTACAATATACATGCGAAATTAAGTAGTTTAAATATTGGAAAAAACCAGATAATAATGGGAATATCGGAGATAATTTCAACAACATTTACTACGGATTATTTGCCGGTAATACATATAGTATATATATTATCGGCAATAAACAGGTAGTGATTCCGGTCACATGTCTGTAACAGATTGACTTCCTGCAGGCTTTATACATTCATCCGGCGTGCCGGTAAACCTTTTGTGTTGCACTATTTATCGTTCGATAGTTATTGTATAAAAGCGTATTTTCTCAACCACTCCATCGCTTCTTTTGTATCTTTCCAGATATGATATGCAAAATGTGAATAATATATCGCTTCATTTTCATCTCCCCAGCCGTAATATTCGGGCAGTACTTTTATAGGCTTGTCGGAAAGAATTAGCTTTGCGACAAATTTATTACGCTCAATTGCCGCTTTTAATATCTTGTTCGCATTTTTTGTCTCTCCTTCTGTTTTAAAGGCAAATAAAGCGCGGTTGAAAAGAATGAAAGCCGAATAATCATCTTTAAATTCTTTAGCATACTTTACGAACTTTTCTCTTGCGTCAATTTGTATAAGGTACAGCAAAAGCAAATCCCTTGCACCCTGGTTGTCGTTGGGATTCAGTTCTATCATTTCCTCGAATATTTCTATACATTCTTTTACTTTACCGCTTGTATAAAGACAATCCGCATAATGCTGAAGACAGCGCATAAACGGTCTTGTTTCATGAAAGCCCCAAAACATTCCTTTGTGCTCTTCTAAATATTTCCCCCCGAATATTCTTTTTCCTATCGCTATGCCTTTTTCATAATTCATCATTGCTGATTTTAAACTTCTATCTGTTGACGCTAAATATTCATAAGCTTCAATACAATCAGGGTCAAGTTGCAGGGCTTTTTTAATTTTAGCTTTTGCTTTTGCAGGTGATAGTTCACTTGCTTCATAAACAAGGTCCTGGGCTTTTTCCTGATTATTTAATACGGCTTTTGGAAAAGAAGGAATCGGTTTTCCGGTGATTCCGTCAAGAAAAGATTTCATTTCCTTCTCCGACTTAAAATTTTGTGTTTCCAGAAGTCGCTGAATGTCCGTCATTAATTTATCGTGTTTTTTATCCATTTGTTTTTTTGTTTTTACTGACGAAAAAAACTTTACCGCTTATGTATCAATATACTCAATGCGTCTTTTTTTTTCTATCTATAATATTATCTTTTTAATATCCGCACCGGAAATATCTTCTTTCATTACTCATCCTATTCGGTGCCTTCTCCTTCAAATAACAGCAATTCCACAGCTCTCCGCTTTATCTCCGCATGTTAGTCTGTGCCGGAATCAGATAAACTAATTCACCATATATCGGTGCTTTCTGAAAAGAAAAGGAGGTAATATTATACGGCAATCCAGACAAATATATATACTATAATTAAAATATAGTTAAACAAGTTTTCGAGTTCTTTTTTTCTTTCCAAATATATTTCTGATTTCTGATTGCTGATGTTTCATAATATCAGTTTTCTTTCGCCAATAGTCTAATTCATCCTTGAGACCCATTTTTGATATTGACTTATAAATTTTTGCGGAGCTTATGTGTTTTGATTCAACACAATCAAAATTTTTAATCATAATTAATTACCTCATTTGGTGAATATATGAATATTTGTTGATATCCATTTATTAAATTTATCGCATTATATAAAGCGATTTTTTCATAATGAACAATATGTTTAAAGTTCCAACTTAAAATAATAGAACAATTTGATGATGATGCTATTGCTACGTGTAATGCGTCGTTTGAATACTTACTTGTAACAATATTAGCATTTATATATGATTCTCTTAATTTCAAAGAATCTTCTGTAATATCAGCAATAACTGAATATTTTCGCATTTCCTCAAAAAGTTTTCTGACTTTTTCTGGTGCATAACTCATTTCTTCTCTGACTAAAGCTGAAGTGATAATTAAAAAATCACCGTTCTTTACCTGTTCAAAAAACTTTTGGCTTGGATTGCTAAATTCTTCGTCAAAAACTCCTCCATATACGGAAGTATCAACTATCGCTAAAAAACTATATATATATATTTATTTAATCAAGTTAGAATTCTCTGGAAGCTTTTAAGAATAACTTAGCCTTTTGGAGAGAATGTTTTGATAATGTTTTTAGTGCTTTCTTTTGCAATAAAATTACTTCTTTTATCACAATACGTAGTTAAAAAATCAAAATACGAGATAAGAAAGGAAAATACGTACAAAAGTATCGTATTTGAGTAAATTGACCCAACTGAACTAAAAGAAAAGGAAATAATATTATACTTTCCTGCTCAAAACACCGGACACCTTCAATGACAGCGGTTTAATTCACCGACGGAATAATTATATATTTAGCCCTGTTTATTTTATCCAAACAATAACCATTTGCTTTATAATCGTTGCCGAATTTATAAGCTGGAACTTCCAGCGCTATTCTCGGGAGTGTAAAATATTTTGTGTGGGAGTGTAAAATATTTTGTGTAAATGGTTAAAAAAGAAATCATTAAATTAAGTAAAGAATGAAGAGGAAACACCTTCCCCCCGAGGGGGGAAGGTCGAAAAAAAAACCTGAAAATTTTATTTGATTTTGATTATGGTTTCTGAAAAATAAACTATTTTTATTAACCAAAACACAAAGGAGGTTAGTCAGATGAAACTAACTGAAGAAGTTCTACAACAACTCAAAGATGACCTGGGAAAAGCTAAAACCTATCAGGATCTGATGGGAGCTAACGGGGCAATCAAAAAGCTTCTTAAGAATGCTATAGAGGGTATGTTTGATGCCGAGCTCACAGAAGTACTCGGATATGAAAAGCATTCTATAGCGGGTAAAAACACCGGTAACAGCCGTAATGGTAAATCCCATAAAACTCTAAAAAACGAAAATGGTGAAATAGACATATCTATCCCCAGAGATAGAAATGGCAATTTCGATCCCATTATTGTTAAAAAGTATGAACGAACTTTGGGACCGATTGAAGATAAAATTATTTCCATGTATGCTAAAGGGATGACAACAAGAGATATTCAAGCCCATATTGAAGAGATTTACGGAATTGATATAAGTCCGACTTTTGTTTCAAACGTGACAGAAAAGATTGTTCATATTGCAACCGAATGGCAGAACAGACCTTTGGAAGAAATTTACCCTATCGTATTCTTTGATGCCATACATTACAAGGTTAGAGACGAAGGGAAAGTGATTAC
>JAPLFI010000027.1 GCA_026390755.1 Ignavibacteriota bacterium | reverse complement strand
AGTATTTTGAGTAACGGTATCCGCGCACTTCACGGTCGCCGACGAAATATATATTTGATTCGATTACTTCGTCTCGGTGTTTAAGGTCAATTACAATATTGCGCGCGCCTTTATTCGGGAATGTATATTTATGAAAACCCGCGCGCTGTGTGCAGGTAAGCTCGGCAGTTACGCGCGGCGCGCTCAGATAAACTTTGTAATATCCGGGCGATGACGATTCTTTTGTGTGGCTGAACGGCGAGGCATATCCGTAATTTTTCAGATTTACTTCACCCGTAACCGGCATAAAAAGTATATCGCAGTAATCGGGAACTCCTGTGCCGCTGAGATGCGTATGAGAGAAGCCGTAAATAACTGAATCGGAATAATGGTATCCGCCGCATCCGTCCCACCCTTCAAGCCGCGTATCGGGGCTTAACTGAACGAATCCGAACGGCATACTTGCGCCGGGGTAAGTGTGTCCGTGACCGCCAGTACCAATGAAAGTGTTAACATATTTCGTAAGGTCGGGATTTGAATTAGGTGTCAGGGAACAGGGATTAAGTATCAGTAAGAACAGGAATACAAGAGCCGTGACGAGAGACACACGACGAGTAACCTGACTGAATACTGTTGATATTATTCTTATCATAATAGTTAATATAATTTCTTATTACTTTCTTTTCTTTCTTTCAGAGGAACAAACGTGTATGCATTGGAAGGATACCAGTCCAATGTTTTCAAATTCTGAACATCGCAGTGAAATTCAACCTTGCTTTTATCGTGACCTTTTAGCAAAATCCTGACGGGAATCTGGTAATAGATTATACTGGAATTAGCAGGAATAGTAATCTCTATTTCCTCCTCCCACGGATTATCTTTGATTTCATCATCTACCAATAGCATTACAAGTTTAGCTTTTATATCCTCCGGCTTATCCGAGTTTATAAAAACTTTTAATACACCTTCCTCTTCCACGGCAGAAACGAATATGTCATTATATAAATCTTTCACTCTGTGCTGGAGTTTTTTCCACTTTCCGTAATAATCTATTCCCGACCACGAGACACCGGGCCAGCAATCGTTGAACTGCCAGTAGAGAGTTCCCATACATCGGGGCTTCGCGCGGCGGTGGGCTTCAATACCCTTGCCGATTCCGTACATTTGCAGATACTGACTCTCTTTTGCGAACTGAAGCAGATCTTTTTCTCGCTCGGTGTAATTCTGAAAATACATGTCCATATATTTCTGTATAGTTTCAAATCCGACGGGATGCTTCTGGTGTGACTTAAGAACATCGGAAAATAAAAATCTGTCTTCCGGCAATGTAAACTTCTCGATTGTTTCATAATCGGGAAATCCCTGAAAACCGTATTCACTCATAAAGCGCGGCACTTTCTTTTCGTAAACTTCAAACGGCTCCATTCCCCACCAAACTCCCCAGTAATGCGAGTCCCCGCTTGTCACGCTTTCGGGACGCCCCCATCCGTATTCAGGCGAGCTTGATATATAATTTTTTACTGATGCAATATCGCTAACGACAGACGGAAGAATATCGTGAAATAACTTCGCGTACCAGTTCCAAACCTTTGCGGAATCATCTGCAGAATATTTGAACTGTTTCTGCCAGCCCCAGTTTTTCCATCCTTCGTCAACTTCGTTATTCCCGCACCAGAGCGCGATACTGGGATGATTGTTAAGTCGTTTTATATTATCAATTGCCTCGCGTTTTACATTTTCCATAAAGACGTCATCACCCGGATTCATTGCACAGGCAAACATAAAATCCTGCCAAACAAGAATTCCGTTCTTGTCGCATTGATTATAAAATTCGTCATCTTCATAAACTCCGCCGCCCCATACGCGGAGCATATTCATATTAGATTCCTTCGCGGCTTTTATCAGTTCCGTATATTTATCTTTCGTTACACGGGGAAGGAAGCAATCGGCGGGAATGAAATTCGCGCCTTTGCAAAAAACCGGAACTCCGTTGAGCTTAAAATAAAAACTTTCGCCTATTGAATCTTTTTCCTGTATGAGTTCGATATTCCGCAGTCCCGTACTGATTTCTACGCTGTGCCATCTCTCGCGGTTATCGGTTGACTCTATAAAGAAATCATACATGTTTTGTTTGCCGAGTCCGTTAGACCACCAGAGTTTAGGGTTCTTAATTTCAAAATCAATTTTAACGGTGTTATCGCCGGGCTGAATTTGTGTCGTATAATAGATTAATCTCCCGCCCGTACCTTTATCGGTGACGTGAGTGAGGAAATCGGCTTTTTCAGCAGACTTAACATCGAGTACGGCAGTCAGTAATGCTGTTTCGTTTGTAATTTTTCTCTGTTCGATGCTGATACCGTCAATCATAAAGAAATCCCAGCCCGTAATTTTCACATTCCGCCATATACCGCTTGTAACAAATCGCGGCGCCCAGTCCCAGCCGTAATGATAAGCCGCTTTGCGTGTAAATGCGCGGTCACCGCCGGGCAGAGGAATTTGATTCTTTTTGATGCTGTCGGCTGTTTTAACGGGCGACTTAAAGAGAATATACAGTTTGTTACTTCCCTGTTTTGCAATTGTTTTTATGCTTGCAGTCCACTTTCGGAACATGTTATCTGCGCGGATAACGAGAGAATCGTTGAAATACACATCGGCATAAGTATCGAGCCCGTCAAAAATAATTTCGAGATTTCTTCTTCTGAGAGTTTTCTCGTTTAGCTCGATTTCGGAAATATATTCCCAGTTTTCGTTTTCAATCCACTGCAGATTCTTTTCGTTATCGCGGAAGAACGGGTCTTCGATAACTTTATTGGCAAGCAGGTCTGTGTGAACGGTTCCCGGTACAGTCGCCGGCATCCATTTATCGTCTCCTTTTTTCCGGAACAGCCATCCGCCGTTAAGATCGAGAGTTTCGGCTGTTTGGGCAAAAAGCAAAGACGAAATAAAAAAAGAAATAAGAACGCTCAGACACGAAATAACACGAATTTTCACGAATTATTTTTCATTAATATTAATAAAATATTTTTATAAAAGATAAAAGCATCAGCCACAGATTAACAGATTTCATTAGCGTCTTAATAAACTATTCCATATAAACTCTTTCCTAAAATACAATTAATATACTTATATATCTTTATAATTTTATTATAACAGAATATTTCTTATTTGTTTTATTTTAAAATATCTAATCTGTGGGGTACCCCTCGGGTCATCTGTGGCAATTATTTTTTGCTTCTAAATTGTTGTGTTTAAATAAAATTTACTCGATTGAAATTTCATCAACAAAAAGCCATGCGTCGTAACCTTCGCCGGGTTTACCTGTCGGGATTTTGCCGAGATTCGTTACAATTACTCTTACATAACGCGCTGTTAAATTGCCGGAAATAAATGCAATTTCCCTGTTTTGTTTTTTAATCTGTTCCGCATCGGCAAAAGCAATGTCTGAGAAATTAACTCCGTCGTCGGAAATCAATATTTCAATTTTTGAAGGAAGATAAATCCAGCTTGCTTCTGCATTCAGCACATCTACTTTTACCGTAGAAAAAGGCATTACAGCACCGAGGTCAATAACGGCGTCAAGATTGTTACCCGAGAATCCCAGCCACTCCTTGCCGTACCACGGAATCCTTCCGAGAATACCGTCAACAAGCGTAAAGGCACCGCCGGTATTGTAATTTTTGCTCGGTTCTTCTTTTAATGTAATACTTTTTCCCGTTGCCTTATTGATATGAAATGTCTGCTCGATAGTGCTTTGCACCTCACCGTTGAAAACCGAAACGGCTTTAATTGTCAATGAGTTTGTAATCTCAACCGGATTTAAGTAAACATTACTTTTAGCATCGGGAACACTTCCGTCTATAGAATAATAAACAGAAGAATTCGGCATTGCAGGAATTAACTCAAGTCCGACACCATTCATTCCCGGCAAAGAGTTAACTTTACTTTTCAATTGCAGTATCGCTTTTGAATAATTCACACCGATGCGGTTAAGGAAATCAAAGTGACGGTAAATCCTGTCCAAGAATGTTTTTTCATCTTTCAGTTCCTTCGGCGTCCATACAACTTCAGAAAGAGCGCATATACGAGGAAATATCATATATTCAACCTGTTTCCCGTCGGGTATATACTCCGTCCATACATTGCCTTGTGCGCCGAGTATATATTTCTGCTTATCTGCGTCAAGTTCCGCGGGAATAGGTTCATAGGAATAAACTTTTTCCGCAGTTATATATCCGCCGATGGCAATAGGCTCGAAGCGCGGGTCGCCCTGATAATAGTCGAAGTAACAATGCGAGCCCGGAGTCATGATCACATTATGGTTTTGTTTAGCCGCCTCGATACCGCCTTTAATCCCCTGCCACGACATAACCGTCGCATTCGGCGCGAGACCCCCTTCGAGAATTTCATCCCAGCCGATAATTGATTTACCCTTTGAGCTCAAAAACTTTTCAGCACGGTGAATAAAATAACTCTGAAGCTCTGCTTCATTTTTTAGTCCTTCTTTTTTCATGCGCGCCCGGCATTCAGGACATTTTTTCCAGCGTGTTTTCGGGACTTCATCTCCGCCAATATGAATATACTTTCCGGGAAATAGCTCCGCAACTTCCGCCAGCACTCCTTCGATAAACTCAAGCGTTTCATCTTTCGTACAAAATACATCT
>JAPLFI010000373.1 GCA_026390755.1 Ignavibacteriota bacterium | reverse complement strand
TTCTTCTTCATCAATGTCATACTTCTCTTTCCTTAGTTTTTCAGTATAATATCTCCAGTCCCAAGTCTGAAGTTTGAAATCTCCCTTTTCTTTATCAATCATCCCCTGCAGGTCGTAAGCTTCTCTGCTCGCTCTTTTCAGCGCGGGAGTCCATAGTTTATCGAGAAGTTTATACACATTGGCGGGATTCTTTGCCATACTTTCCGTGAGGACAAAATCAGCGTGTGATTTATATCCCAGCAGGTTTGCCTTCTCAATGCGAAGGTTTATAATTTCGACTATTATTTTTTTATTATCGTTTTCATTTTCGTTGTTGCCGCGATTGCTGTATGCTTTCAGTATCTTTTCGCGCAAATCGCGTTTGGCGGAATACTGCAGAAACGGCATTACACTCGAATTGCTTAGCGTGAAGACCCACTGTCCTTCAAGTCCGGCTTTCTTAGCGGTTTCCGCCGCGGCGTCTTTCAGACCCTGGGGAAGTCCGGCAAGGTCATCCTTGTTTTCAATAATAAGTTTATAACCGTTTGTTTCGGCGAGAAGATTTTCGCCGAATTTCAGGCTCAGCAGTGAAAGCTTCCCGTTTATTTCACGGAAACGCGCCTGTTTGTCCTTATCAAGACCCGCTCCGCCTCGTATAAATTGTTTATAATATTCTTCAAGAAGCATTTTCTGCTCTGTTGTCAGGCTCAGATTATCTTTCGAATCATACACGGTTTTCACCCGTGCGAACAGCTTCTCGTTCATCATTATGTCGTCTTTATGACCCGACAACAGCGGTGAAACTTCTTTTGCGATTCCCTGAATTTCTTTATTAGTATTAGCTGATAAGAGATTATAAAAAACACCGGATACTTCCGAAAGCAGATAATCGCTGAATTCGAGCGTCTCTATTGTATTTTCAAATGTAGCAGGTTCCATATTTTCTGAAATTTTTTTTACGGCTTCCGACTGCTGTTTCATACCTTCTTTGAATGCCGGCATGAAATGTTCGCTTTTGATTTTATCAAAAGGCGGTATGTTATATTTTGTGTTGTATGGTTTCAGGAGCGGATTATCCTGTGAATTTGTGATATTACAGATAAGACTTAACATCAGAATAAGAATTAAATTTTTCATAATTTTTGGATTAAATTCTTATGAATTTAGCGAATTTATTCGTTTTTATATACTGATATTTTTGTGAACCTTTGCGGCTCGGTGACTTATTGTAAAAGAAATATATATTGATATTCAAAAAGAATCTATCTATAATGTATAAATAACTTTTTCTAAAACCAAAGCTGTGAAATATGAAAAAATTGAACTATTTACAAAAATTGGCAATCAAAGGAATAATTCCTGTCATTTTGCTGACAATAATTATTCCTTTTGCTCTTGCTCAGGTTGACGACCCTTCAAGAGACGTCATTCCTGAAAATTTCAGGATTCCGACACCCCAGCTCTACAATCCCCTTGTGACGGTAACTCTGAATGATTATGACAATTTCAATATGGGTACGGACTACGCCGAAGGGCACGTATCAATGAATCCCTTGAATCCCCTGCAGGTTTTTAATGCGTTTAACACAAACGGCACGCATTATACACTCGACGGCGGTCTTAACTGGTTCGTTAATAATCCCTCTTTCCCCAATGCCGCAGGCGACCCCGTTACGGCTTATGATAGTCTGGGGAATCTTTATTATGAAACAATGAAAAGCCCCATTACTGCGTGCTGGATTGCAAAATCAACTAACAACGGAGTTAACTGGCTTTTCACAAATGCTTCGGCTATGACGGGTAACGATAAAAACTGGATGTGTGCCGATCAGACTTCCGGTCCCTACGCAAATTATGTTTATACAGTTATGACAAACGGAAGTGCTGCGAGTTTATGGAGAAGCACAAATCAGGGGGTGAATTATTCCGCTGCTCAGGAGCTTACTCCCCATGCTTTACCGGGCGCGATGGTTTGCGTCGGTGCTAACGGAGTCATTTCCGGCGGTTGTGTTTATGCCGTTACTCACAGCGGTACCAATGCCGCAGGCACATATAATTTCTTCCGCTCAACTAACGGCGGCGCGAACTTTGTAAGCATGTCTTCTCTTTCCGTTTCAAATGTAATTGGAACTGAAGTCGGCGGACGCTCAACCGTTCAGGCAATGCGCACAAGACCATATCCGATGATTGCCGCGGATAATAGCTGGGGACCATACAGAGGAAGATTATACCTTGTCTATGCATCAAATGACCCTGTGGGTTCAGGCAATAAATCCGATATATGGATAAAATATTCCACCAATCAGGGCGCAAACTGGTCAACTACTATGAGAGTGAATGATGATTTTAATCCACAACTGCATAATTCTTTCCATCCTGCTATATGGTGCGATAAGGAAACCGGAAGACTTAGCGTAATGTTCTATGACACGAGGCTGTGTCCGACAAATGACAGTATGGATGTTTTTGCAACATACTCAACAGACGGCGGTCAGACATTCGTCCCGAATCAAAGAATAACAAATAAAACTTTCAGAATTACCGTCGGAAGCAATTCCCCGCCTTCATATCAGGGTGATTATAACTCAATAACTTCCAACAGTAACACGAGTATGGTTCTCTGGGCTGACTTCAGAAACAATAGTTACGGAAGTTACTCTGCGTATTTTCCGGATTTTGCGTTGAGGCTGAATCCACTGCAGGACAGCATAAACAGTACAAACGGAAGCGTGTATATCAAGGCAGTTGTTCCTGCCGTGAAATTATACACAGATGAAGTTGCGATATCTACGGCGATTACCCCTGCTCCGGGCACCGGGTCATTCAGTATAACGTATACGGGTGCTAATAAACTGTATTTTTTCCCTGATTCATTATTTATGAAAGTGACAGCAACGAATGTTACTCCAGGCACATATACTCTAACGGTAACGGCAAAAGGTCCTAACGGAACCCCTGTTCATACGAGAACAGCAATATTAGTTGCGGCATCAACTATAACGGGCATTGCGGGAAATGAAGAACCAGTAACGTATTCACTGTCTCAGAATTATCCGAATCCGTTTAATCCGGTTACAAGGATAAATTATTCCGTAGCGAAACAATCCGATGTTACAATCACAATATTTGATATCGTCGGAAAGGAAATTACACGTTATTCACAACCCAAACAGACAGCAGGAAATCATTTTATAATGTTCAACGCCGCTAATCTCTCGACCGGAGTGTATT
>JAPLFI010000302.1 GCA_026390755.1 Ignavibacteriota bacterium | reverse complement strand
TGTTTATAGCAACGGAGGTTGCGGTAACATGGGTTGCTATAAAAGATACCAGAAGAGGGAAAAAGTCGCGATTTTAGATGTAATCGGGTTAAAAATTGAAGTTCTATTAACATTGAACCCCAACTGGGTTGAACCTGCCTGCCGCAGGCAGGGAACAGAGGGGGTGGATGACATTGTGCGGTGGATGACATTGTGCTATTAGCAGGTAACCGCTACGCGGTTGAAGAGCGGAGTGAGTGGTTGACATTGTGCTATTAACAGGTAACCGCTACGGCGTTAAGAGCAAAAAGAAAAGAATAATTGGTAACGCCTACGGCGTTAAGAGCGGAAAGAAAAAGAACAGAGGAAATCCGATGGGGAACGGGAAACCCATTCAAAAGATTAGAAACTATTTAGAATGAATCTATAGTGCAATGAATTCCTTTTGATTTGAATATATCAACAGCGCTGTTTATAAACCCGCCTGGAACGGAAACATTACCGGGCATTTTATATTCCAACCCAAGCATTGAATATTTTGACTGACCGAGACTGTGATACGGAAGAAGACGCGCTTTTGTAATTCCGCACTCAAGACATAAATCCGCGATTTTTTTCATTTCATTTTCGTTGTCATTAAACTCCGGAATCACCGGCACGCTGAGAGTTATAATATCTTTCAATGACGAAGAAATTCTTTTCAGGTTGTTCAGTATTGTACTGTTGCCCGCTCCCGTGTATTTTTTATGAATTTCCGGTGTTACGCATTTAATATCAAAATAAATAAATTCAAACTTATGCGCTAAGTGTTTTACCTTTTCCCAGTCGAACATTCCGCATGTCTCAACTCCCGCCGATATTCCGTTTCTTTCGCAGAGTTCAAGAACTCTATTAACAAAATCAGCCTGTATGAGGGGTTCGCCGCCGGAAAATGTAATGCCGCCTCCGGATTTTGCGAAGAATAAAGAATTTGTTTTGATTTTTTCGAAAAGTAATTCTGGTGTGATAATATCGCCCGATGTTTTAAGACCGTTATGCAGGCAATTGCTCACGCATGTTTTTTCTTCACATTCATTGCATTTCTTTCTGTCAAATACAGGGAAACCTTCCGAACCGGCAGTTTCATCAATGCTGACAGCTCTGTATGGACATGAATTCATGCACTCTGAACATTTCCGGCAGAGCTCTTTATTGTGAAGTAATTCTATGTGAGAATTATTTCCCTCGGGATTCGAGCACCATATACATGCGAGCGGACATCCTTTGAGGAAAATCGTTGTACGAATTCCGTCTCCGTCATTAACGGAGTATTCCTGTATATTGAATATTATTCCCAATACGCCTGAATACTTTCTGCGGTTAAAAACTTTGCTCGGTTCTTTCGATAACCTGGTCCTGTATTGATTTACTCAGTTCAACAAAGAAGGCGCTGAATCCCGCCACCCGCACAATCAGGTCGCGATAGTCTTCCGGGTGAATCTGCGCCTCGCGAAGCATATTGCTGTCAACGACATTAAACTGTATCTGGAATCCCGGATATCCGAAGTAAGACCGTATCAATGCAAGAAGCTTTTTAGAGCCCAGTACCCCTTTCAGTACGGTCGGGTGAAATTTCATATTGTGAAGTCCCCCGCGGATTTTTGTATGGTCAATCTTTCCTGCGGAGAGAAGAACCGAAACAGGACCCTTTGTATCAGTTCCCGGATACGGCGAAGTAACTCCGTCACATAAAGGCTGTTCCGCCATTCTGCCGTCGGGCGAAGCTATACATGCTTTTCCGAACGGAGTATGAGTGCTTATAGCGAGCATTGAAGGGTCATACGGCTCTCCGAGATAATTCAGATTTTCGGAAACATAATCGCAGTAAGTATGAAACAGGTCTTCGTAAATCCTGTCCACATAGTCATCATTATTCCCCCACTTAGGCGCTAATAATGCTTTTGCCCTGAGTTTTTCGTAACCTTCCCAGTTTTTATTCACGGCTGTTCTGAGTTCGTCAATACTGCAGTATTTTTCGTCTTCAATCAGACTTTTTACGGCGCTTAAAGAGTTAGCAACATTAACCATTCCCGTACTGAGAGTTGTGGGTGTTCCGTTCATTATTGCTCCGCCGTCATCGAGAGACAATCCCCTCTCAATGCAATCGCGTATGAGAACAGAAGAATAAATCAGATTAACAGTCTGCCTGTGCGCCGCCATCACGTAATTCCAGTATCTCTGCCAGTTGCTTATAGCGCTTTTCAGGTGAAGTTTGTAATTGTTTTCTAGTTCAGTGTATGTCCGCGGTAACTCCGTTTTATCGAACTGGATACCCGTTCTCGGGTCAATGCCGCCGTTCAGAGCAAATTCGAAAATCTTCATGTGATTTATAAATCCCGCCTGAACGACTCCATAGCTCATACCTTCAAGCGTAGGTTCGGTGCATCCTCCCATTGCGGCATATTTCCTGATTACCGACAGCGGCTGGTCGCTTCTTTCAAGCTCGTGCTGTAAATAGACTTTAAGATTAAACCACGCCGGGAATCCACAGCCTGTTTTAACGCATTCGATGGCTTTCATAAGGAATTCGTCGCTGAGCGTATCATCATACCATACAGAAAGTGTCGGTTGAGTTGTCTGACAATTGATAGCTGACTGAAGTATCAATAAAGAAAGTTCGTTGTCTCCCCTGTGTCCGTCGGAGTCTGTACCGCCGAGAATCATATTCTGATAGAGATTACCCGAGCCGAGACCTTCCCATGAAAATGAAGCAACGTATTCAATTTCCGTCATTTTAACACGCAGAGCTTCAAGAAGTTCAAGCACTTCTTCGTTTGTAGTATTGCCCGATTCTATATCCTTTTTAAAATAAGGATACATATATCTGTCGAATCTCCCCGGACTGTAGCCAAGCTGAGCGCCTTCTATGTGTCCGCCGAGATAAATAAGCCAGAACATCTGCAGGGCTTCTTTAAAGTTACGCGGAGAATTAGCCGGAACATACTCACACATTTCCGCAATATCGAGAAGTTCTTTTTTCCGGCTGGCATCGCCGGTAACTTCCGCTGTTTCACGCGCGGCTTTCGCGTAATTGTTAGCCCAGTTGATTGTTCCTTCAAGTACGCGTATTCCGGAGCGCCAGAAATATAATTTTTCGGCAGATGGATAATTTGTTACAACAGTTTCTTTAATCTTATTTTTCAGTCTTTCGATTATCTTATTAAATCCCTGAGACAAAGCAGTTTCAAAATCGAGAACGTATCTGCCTTCGGGAGCGGGGTCATGCGGGGCAGTATAGAGTACGGCTTTCCATCCGTTTTCAATATAACCGGCTTTATCAAAACATTTTTTCCACAAGTCATCGCCGACATCCTGCATAGATTTTCCGACCCAGTATTCGGCGCACTCAATCAGCCGGTGCTTATCGTGCTTGGAAAGCAGAAATTTTCCGGAGAATAATTCAAAATCTCCTTCATCCGAAATAGCTTTACCTCTGGCGATTCCGCCGCCTGTTCCAATATCAGTTACTTTATCCTGAGCTTCCTGTTCTTCGTTCCTGAATTCGCGAAGTATGTATTTAGACGCATAATTGCAGTAAGGTATCGCGCCTCGCACAAACCTTGTTTTACTTCCTGCAAATAGTTCACCTTCCCGTATAACAGCGGTAATATTTTCCATTGCATAAGCATGGCATTCGGCGCGTCTTTCGAGTACGTTTAACCCGTCAGATTTTCTGTGAGCTTCCGTATAAAATTCAATATACTCCGTATCAATAAATAACGGCTCTGATAAGTACCTGTTCCGCATACTGCGGATACGATCTGTTGACGGCTGTCCGGATATTTCCCGGTAAGCATAATCAGTCTTAAGAGTTTTTGTTTCCATATATCGGATTATTTAATTTTTTCTGCTCTAATATAATTAATATAAAAATTACTTTTCATTCCATATTAAATAAAAGATAAGAGCATTAGCCACAGATTTTCACAGATTAAAGAATTCATTTAAGAATAAAAGATAAGAACAAGAGCGTATGCCACAGATTACTCAGATTAAAAAACTTATTTAAGAATAAAAGATAAGAACAAGAGAAGAACAAGAGCTTTAACACAAAGAACACGAAGAAAAGACAAGAGCGGTTTTGTGAATAAGAGATAAGAGCGTTAACACGGAGGCACGAAAGACACGAAAAATGATAAGAGCGGTTTTGAGAATAAATGATTAGAACAAAAGATTAGAACTTGTACAACGGGAAAACGAAGAGCCGCAAAAAATAAAATCCTGCGTGTAAAGAAATAAAATTTCAAAAAATATTTATATTTATTTTTCATTTTCATGTTTTCTTATTGACAATTACAGCTATAATGTTATATTGAATAAAATTTAAAAACAAATTTTATATATTTTTTTTGAAGTTAGCTCTGACATATAACGTAAAAAAAGAAACGCCCGCAGAAGCAAGCCAGTCGGCGTCTGCGGCGAATGCAACAAAATACATAAACAGCGACCTTGTAAAAAATTATCCGGAGAGAATAGACGACACTTACGCAGAATGGGATTCGACGGAAACAATTGATGCTGTAAGGTACGCGCTTGAATCAAACAGACACGAAATAGTTTTAATCGAAGCTGACGAGAACGCTTACTTTAATCTCACTAACACAAAACCTGAATTTGTTTTTAATGTAGCGGAAGGGT
>JAPLFI010000294.1 GCA_026390755.1 Ignavibacteriota bacterium | reverse complement strand
TTTTTTCTATTATGTATAATAAAGTAGAAATCATAACATAATAATAAAATTATGAAAAAGTTATTCCTGTCAGCGGCTTTCTTTAGTGCTATTGTAATCGTATTTTCTCTGAACTTAAACGCCCAGGGAGATAATGTTAAGGGCAATAACATTCAGGAAAAATATTCTCAGGTCAGAATATTCGCGACCTCGCAATACGATTTCAGCAGAATCGGAAAAGCGGGATTGTTCCTCGATGGAGGAGTAAATTACAAGGGTCAGTATTTTGAGACGTGGTTATCCGAACGCGAAATAAAGCTTTTGCAATTGTCGGGAGTGCCATATATGGTAACTATTGACGACTGGATTAATTATTATAACAGTTTTCCTAAAATGACTCAGGGAGAATTAAATGCCGCGATTCAGAAGTCCCGGCAGGATTATAGTGTAAGCCATTCAATTTACGGAACTATGGGCGGACATCTGAAAGTTGCTGAAATGATTAATAAACTGGATTCTTTACGGATTCAATATCCGTCGCTGGTTTCCGCAAAGTTTTCTATAGGGAATTCTTATGAAAACAGACCGATGTGGACAGTAAGAATTACGAAAAATCCCGATAACCCGACTGGCAGACCTGAAGTATGGTACAACGGTGTAACTCATGCCCGGGAGCCTCTCGGAATGGAAAATGTGCTTTATTATGTTTACTGGCTTGTCGAGAATTACAATATTGACCCGGTTGCTACTTATATTTTGAATAACCGTGAAATTTACTGGACACCGATAATAAACGTTGACGGATATTTCTATAACGAAACAACTAATCCAACAGGCGGCGGTATGTGGAGAAAAAACAGGACTCCTCAGTCAGGAGCTACCGGCGTTGACCTTAACAGAAATTACGGAACATATAATTTCTGGAATTCACCGAACGGCGGCTCTTCGACTTCACCCTCTTCTGATACATACAGGGGAACTGCTCCTTTTTCGGAACCCGAAACTCAGAACTACAGGGCTTTTGTTAACTCGAGAAACTTTAAAGTTCAGCTGGACTATCACACTTACGGGAATTATTTAACAAAGCCGTGGGCTTGGAGCGACCCGCTTCCGACGCCTGACGATGCGGTGTATAATGAATTTGGAAATGATATTGTCGCCGTAAATAATTTTCTGTTTGGAACAACTTTTCAAGCACTGAATTATTATATCCGCGGAGGCAATATTGACTGGCTTTACAGCAATGATTCAACCGGTCACGCGAACCACATTTTTGGTATGCTTCCGGAAGTCGGGATTATAGGCTTCTGGCCCCCTCAGTCAAATATTTTGCCCGAGGCACAATCCTGTCTGTTTATGAATACGTATTATTCTCTGGTTGCCGGACCATATATCAAATTATTGACTTCCGGCCTGAATAAGATGAGTTATGTTCAGAATGAAACGGGAAATATAAAAGTGCTTTTCAGGAATAAAGGACTTGGTAATGCGGAAAATGTTAAGGTTGAGTTTACTCCTCTCTCCGGTTCCTTGAACATACCGGTGCAGGTTTATACAAAAACATCGCTGGGATCTTTAGTATCGGACAGTGTAACATTCAATTTCACAATCGGTGCCGCCTGCCCGAATAATTCCGCTTTGACCGTAAGGCTTAGAATCAGACAGAATGATACTATCACTATGTATGACAATAATATCAATATATTCGTTGGAACGGGATACACTGTACTGGCGGATAGCGCTGAAAACGGAACATCTAACTGGACGACAATGACTAATTTTGCCGTAGTAACGAATAAATATCTGTCACCAACGCATTCGTTCAAAGGCTCTTGCGTCAGTAACTCTGTCGGGCAGATGGTTTCTGTTCCACTTAATGTTTCTTCATATCCTGCGGTTTACTTAAGTTTCTATCAGAAATATGCTCTCGAATCCCTGCATGATTATGGATTTGTTGATGTCTCCGCTAATAACGGAACTACGTGGAATAGAATCGCGGTATTTAACGGGAAAGATTCAGCGGCATGGAAATTTCAGAGTTATAATTTAACTTCAATTGTCAGCGGCTCTAATAATATGCTCGTAAGGTTCAGAGATTCCTGCAACGCAAGCATTAACTGGGACGGCTGGTATATAGATAATATAAGGATTACCGGTTATGAACTTGTCGCTTTAAATATAGCAGGTAACAATAATAATCCGGCAGTCTTCAGTCTGAGCCAGAACTATCCGAACCCGTTTAATCCTGTAACCAAAATCAGTTTTGATATCGCAAAAACCGGATTCGTATCCTTGATTGTGTATGACGCTATCGGCAGGGAAATAGTAACACTCGTAAACGAAAAGAAATCCGCGGGTAGTTATGAAGCAATATTTAACGCATCTCAGCTCACAAGCGGAGTATATTTCTACAGGCTGACGGCAGACGATTTCAGCGATATAAAACGTATGATCCTGGTGAAGTGAGTATTTGAGAGTACAGTTTCGAATCACGTTGGGAGCTCAGAATTAAAGCCCTGTAAACTAAATTCTTACAGGGCTTAAATTCTTCACCAAATTTCCGTTATCAATTTCGTTAGCACTTTTCCTGTTTTACTCAATTCAAAAATGATCGGGATTTATTCTATTTTTGAGTCAATGCGAAATATTTTTATCATCAGATTTAACATTTCGAATATTGTCAAAACTTATTATATTCGCACGTTAAGGAGGGTAAAATTATTATGAGGTATTTTTTCTTTGTCTTCATTTTTTCACTAGTGCTTTGTTCCGCATTGCAATCACAGTCCCTCGATGAACTGTTCAGGGAAACCGATGAATATTTTAAGGCTCATTCGTATGAAGGGGCGGCGAAATTTGCCGATAAGGCGTTGGTTAAAGCCGCGAACGATTACGGTGAAAACAGCGCCAAATTTGCCATAGCTCTGGATAAGCGCGCGAGGATACATTGGGGCGAGGGGGAATATGAAAAAGCTCTCGGTATGTACAAGCAGTCTCTTGGGATTATTAACAATAATTCGGGTGAAAAGAGTAAGGAGTACGCTACGGTTTTTTTGGACCTCGCTATATTATATCAGTTCATGGACAGGTTCGGCGATGCCGTATCCGCGTATAAAAAAACCATTTCACTCATGAAAACCGTACATGGCGGCAAGCATCCGGATTATATAAAAGCGCTTGACCGCTTCGCGGGCATGTATTTTCAGGATGAACAGCTCGGAAAAGCACAGGTGATATATGAAGAAGCATATAAAGTGGTTATAGAACTGACTGATGAAGAAACAGGTCCGTATATGAATTGTTTATGCGACCTCGCTAACATATACGAAGAAACTTACCAATACGAAAAAGCAACTACCCTTGTCAAAGATATTTTGCAAATATCGGGGAGAATGGCTGATAAAGATGATACCGGATTTCAGAATTCCGTCAACCGCAATTCAAAGCAACAGCTCGCGAGGTTATATTACAAGACCGGGCAATACAATGAAACAGAACCCCTCCTCCTCGCGGAAATTGCTTCCGTCATGACAGAAATGAAGGAATCAATCTATAGTGAACCCGAATCATTCAGTATATTCACACAGGAGTATTTATTGCAAAATTCCGATATTTATTATACATACGGATTGTCGGAAATATCAGGTGATAAGAGCTTCCTTCTGAGTCTTATGAATTTACAGATTGCAACCAGAGGTGTAATATTGACTTCGGCTATCGGAATGAAAAGAAGAATTTGCTCGTCAGATGATATTTCAGTGTTGTCCAATTATGATTCCCTGACCGCTTACAGGACATTGATAACCGATGCTTACTCTATGACTCCCGCGGAAAGGAAATCAAAAGGAATTAATATCAAAGAGCTTGAAGCCAGAGTGGATCAGTATGAGTCAAATTTAGTTTATCTGTCGGAGTATTATAAGAATGAAGTGGAGTCGCGTGATATCGGATATGAGGATCTTCAGATGTCTCTTAAACCGGATGAAGCAGTAATAGAATATGTTAATTTCAATCCGGTAGGGAAGGATTACGCAACAATGCTGGACACTCTGGAGGAAAATGTTTATGCCGCTTTCATTGTCAGGGCGGGTTCCGGTCCCCCCGAATTTTTAAAACTCTGTGCCTCCAGGGATATTGAAAAGTTTATTTCATCCGGAACGGAGGAAAATATTTATGTAAAAGACATTGCTGAAAGCCGCAAATTATACGATCTGATATTTCAGCCTGCCGAAAAATATCTGAACGGCATAAATCAGGTTTTCATATCGCCGTCAGGATTGCTCTGCCGTGTTTCATTTGCTGCCCTCGCGCCGGATGACAGGTCATTGCTTATAGACAAATACAAAATAAAATATTCGGGTTCGCTCAGGGAAATAGTTACTGACAGGAAAAGCGGGAAAGGCGAAGGCACAAAACTGAACGATGCATATATTTTCGGAGGTATTAAATATGAAGTTGATTCAGCGGTTATGGTTACCAATGCCATGAGGTCAAGGGGTGAGTATGACGAAAATATGGGGGATGGCTCTGAAATGGAAGAAGTTCTGAGTGAACGGCGGGAAAGAGGAGGCTGGGGATATCTGAAGGGAACTATGGAAGAGGCTGAGAAAATTTCCGGAATTTTCGGCAAAAACGGATACCAGAGCAAAATATTTTCAGGCGATGAAGGCACTGAAGAAGCTTTTAAATCAATGAGCGGTAACAGATCGCCTTCTATAATTCATATTTCGACACATGGCTTTTTCTTTCCCGACCCGAATCCTGATAAGCCATGGCAGAACGATGCAAATGAAATGAAAACGACTACGGCGAGAGGTATGTATAAATCAAGTGCCAACCCTTTTTTCCGTTCGGGGCTCATACTCTCAGGTGCCAACAATGTGTGGAAGTATAACAGGCGGATCAAAGGAATCGAAGACGGTGTGCTTACTGCTTATGAAGTGAGCAATATGGATTTAGTAAATACTAAGCTCGCGGTTTTATCTGCTTGTGAAACTGGACTTGGAGATGTTCACAGCGGTGAAGGTGTCTTCGGCTTACAGCGGTCTTTTAAAATTGCCGGTGCGAAAAATGTCATAATGAGTTTGTGGAAAGTTCCTGACAGGGAAACGGCTGAACTTATGGAAATGTTTTATGTGAATCTCATTGAGAAAAAAATGAATATTGATGACGCATTTTTTTCCGCCCAGAGGGAAATGAGGAATAAATATTCCGACCCGTATTTCTGGGCAGCTTTTGTTTTGATTTAAATAACCTATTAAATTAAGTTCATATAACGATGGGAACAAAACTATTTCTGTTCATTTTATTCTTAATGATTCTGTTGTCATTTCGATCCGTTTCCCGCGCGCAGGATTGCTATATAATCATGAAAATTAAGGGAACAATCGTGCTTGAAAGTTCCGGCAATCAGTTAAGCGTCAATGACCAGGTCTGTACCGGCGATAATATTATTTTTAAGTCTTCCGATGCTGTTGCAATTGTTCACAGTTCTTCAAAAGGCAGGTATACTATCAAACCGGGTAAGAACCGGAGTAATGAACTCGAAGGTATAATTAAGGAATCCGTCGCTTCTGCTCTCTCGAAAAGCAAGGCAAACCTTGAAACACGGGCAGAGGTTAAT
>JAPLFI010000312.1 GCA_026390755.1 Ignavibacteriota bacterium | reverse complement strand
ATCCCCATTGCCGCGAAACTGAATTTCAATCTCGATTCTGTCATTAACCGTGTGATTGAACTGCTTCCCGAAGTACCTTCGGGAGGGGAATTCCTTTTCGATCCCGATACACTTACGGACAGACCCGAAAAGTTTTTCGTTGCCGAAATCATCCGCGAAAAAATACTTGAACTTTACAAAGAAGAAATTCCTTACAGCGTATTCGTGGAAGTCCGCGAGTTCAAAGAGCGCGGTGCTGTAAATAAAGATTTCATTAATGCGGATATAATTCTCGAGCGTGAATCGCAGAAGCAGATACTGATTGGTAAAGGCGGTGCTAAAATCAAGAAACTCGGAGAGATTTCCCGCCGCGCAATAGAGGAATTCCGCGGTAAGGAAATTTTCCTGAAACTGTTCGTAAAAGTCCGAAAAGACTGGCGCCGCGACTCGGCTTTTCTAAAAACAAATTTTTAAATCGTTTTCCATGAGTTATTTAGTCACATATTATCTGAGTAAAATCATAGACAAAAAATTCTTCGACAACTCCGGAGAACCGCTCGGCATAGTCAAAGATTTGCTTGTCACATTCACGCAGGAAAAACCTCGGGTAGTAGCCGTTAAAGTGAAAATTAAAGGACAAGACAGAATCCTCGATTTCGAGAAATTCGATATAAGACGCATACAATACAATTGCGTGGTTTACTGTGAAGAAATTATTGAATATATTATTCCGGAAAACGTCAACATTCTTTATCTCGTCGAAAATATTCTCGATAAACAAATTCTCGATATAAACGGACGCAAACTCGTGCGTGTAAACGACGTTCGTTTGGTTAAAGTGCATTCAGGCTCTTATGCAGTTGCCGTTGATGTAGGTCTCAACGGAATTTTCCGGCGGCTCGGAATAGAACAGCCTGCCGCCGCAATGCTGTCGCCGTTTAAATGGAAGGTACCGGGAAGGTATATACTGTTCGACGATGTTGAAGCGGTTGATTCTACTACATTCGGAATCACGCTTTCTAAACCTTATGCGAAACTGCAGACACTGCATCCGTCCGACCTTGCCGATGTTATAGAAGACCTCGATAAAAAATCCCGAAAAGCATTATTCGAATCTCTCGATGAGGAAAAAGCGGCAGACGTTCTCGAAGAACTCGAACCCGAAGCGCAGGTCGAAATAATTGAAAGTCTCTCTATCGAAAAAGCTGCGGACGTTCTCGAGAAAATGCCCGCCGATGAAGCCGCCGACCTTATAGATGAACTTGAAGATGATAAAGCGGAATTGATTCTCAACGAAATAGAAAAGGAATCGTCCGATGACATTCGTGAAATATTACGGTACGAAGATGATACGGTTGGCAGTTTAATGATGACGGAATTTTTATCTTTTAAGGAAGCAATATCGGTTGAGGATACTTTGAATTATCTGCGTGAAGTGAAGCCCGAATCGGATACGATATATTATCTTTACGTTGTTGATAACGACAACCGCTTAAAAGGCACCGTATCGCTCCGCGACCTGGTCATTGCCGACTCGAATATGATACTGAATGATATAATGAGAAGAACGGTTGCTTATGTTTATGATACCGACGAACTCGATTCAATTGCGGAAATTATTTCGAAGTATAACCTCCTTGCAATTCCTGTTATTAACAGGGATAAGATAATGGAGGGTGTCGTTGTGATTGACGATATAGTAGAAGACCTTCTCAATAAAAGAAAAACTGAGTAAAGAATGCTCGGAAAAGAATTTAAAGCGTCACGGCGTACATTATTCAGGAACTTCGCGATATTCTTTGCAATACTCGGTCCAGGATTAATTACCGGCAGTGTGGATAACGACGCCGGCGGTATAACTACTTATTCCGTCGCGGGCGCTGTTTACGGTTATAAACTTATCTGGACTTTAATTCCCGCATTTATAGTGCTGATTGTAATACAGGAGATGAATGCGCGAATGGGAATTGTTACGGGCAAAGGGCTTGCCGACTTAATCAGGGAGAATTCGGGATTAAAGGTTACGTTCTTTATTTTCGTAGGACTTTTAATCGCGGATATCGGAAATTCAACCACTGAATTCGCAGGCGTAGCGGGAAGTATGGAGGTGCTCGGTATAAGCAAGTATATTTCCGTCCCGATTGCGGGAGTTGCCGTCTGGCTTCTCGTCGTTAAAGGGAATTATAAAATTGCAGAGAGAGTATTCATCGTATTCAGTCTTGCATTGTTTATGTACATCATTTCTGCCCTGATGGGAAAACCGAACTGGAGTGAAATCGGACAGTCAATTATTTATCCGAAAGTCGAAATGAATACAGGCTATCTCGCAATTGTCATCGGCGTCATCGGCACAACCATTGCGCCGTGGATGCAGTTTTATATGCAGTCATCCGTTATTGAAAAAGGACTGAAGAAAGAGAATTACAGGTTTGTAATGCTCGATATATTAATCGGCTGTCTTGCAACCGTTGTTGTCGCTTTTTTCATAATAGTTGCCTGCGCCTCCACGATGCATCAGCAGGGGATAATCATAAATGAGGCAAAAGATGCCGCGCTTGCGCTGAAACCCCTCGCGGGAAATCTTGCATCGGTCGTTTTTGCACTGGGTTTATTTATTGCGTCTATTTTTTCGGCGACAATTCTTCCGCTTGCAACGGCATTCTATGTTTGCGAAGCATTCGGATTCGAAGCCGGAATAGATAAGAAATGGAAAGAAGCTCCCGAGTTTTTCATTCTCTACACAGGTATTCTCATAATATCTATGATAATTATTCTCATTCCGGATGCGCCGCTTATCAAAATCACGATTGTAACCCAGGTATTAAACGGCATGCTTCTGCCCGTTGTGCTTATCTCCATGATGCGGGTTGTTAACAAGAAAAAAGTAATGGGTGAATATACTAATAAATTTGTGAACAATGCAGTCGGCTGGTCTGCCGTTATAGTATTAATTGTGCTGACCGTTTTATTCTTCGGCATGTCAATATTCGGCTGATTAAGTTACGGCTGTGTTCTGAATGTTCTCAGCTCCGACTTTATCATTGCCTTGTACCCGACATCATTCGCAAATGTCCGCGGCTTCACATAATCATCCACCGACATATATGTAATATATTTCATCACCTCCCAGCTGAATTCCTCGCCATCCATTAAATTCCGCGCAAATGCTAACGGAGACCTCACACTCCTTTCCGTTGTCACAATATATAAATCCGCCACCGGCGCAAACGCATGAAAATGCGCCACGTATATTCCCGTTCCCGAACCCCAGTCCCATGCAAAACGCGTGTTGTTAGAGACACCCCAGAATTTATCCTGCGGCGCTTCTAACATCATCGGTGTTTCAGTGCTGATGTTCAGCGT
>JAPLFI010000041.1 GCA_026390755.1 Ignavibacteriota bacterium | reverse complement strand
TTCTTTAAAAACCTGTTTTGACTTATTGTCTGAAATAATTATCGTATAAAAATACACTCCGCTTGAAATGATTATTTTACTGAAATCAAGCACCGCTTTGTAATTCCCCGGTTTCAACATTGAACTCTCCATTATCTTAAATATTTCTTTCCCCGTTATATCGTAAATTATTAAATTTACACTGCTATTTTCTTTTATTGAGAATTCAATTGTAGTTTGAGGGTTAAAGGGATTAGGATAATTTTGTTTCAATGTATATGACCTTGGAACTGATACATTATTACTATCCAAACCTATATATGTTATTAATCCTCCGCCGTTTGTGGTTTTGGCTAAATAAACTGTTCCCGTCCACCCTGTTAATGTATCAACAAATGCTATTTGAGTATTAGTATATAACGGAGAATTTTGCGTTCCCCAGGTTGTTCCTCCATCTGTAGTTGCAAACATTTGATAACCTCCTTGCCATCCCTTTCGGTAATTTGCAAAATATATTTCTCCACCTGAATTACTATTGTAAAATTGAACAATCCAATTAATGCCACCATTTGTTGTAATATAAGTTGATGAATATCCCGCTGTACACCAACCGGTATCTTTATTTAAAAAGAATACCTGCCCTATATTACCTACTCCATTATTGACACTTGTCCAGTTTACTCCGCTATTAGTAGTTTGAAACAAATATCCGGATGTTACATTCCACCCGTAATATTCGCCGTTTACGGGCTGTTTTAGGAAAAATAAATCGCCGAAACCTGTATTTGATGATATTGAAAAAATATTGACACCGCCGTTTGTCGTTTTATATATTCTATTTATATTCCCATCAAATCCGCTTATCCATCCGGTATTTTGATTAATAAATGATATATCCGTATAAACCAAATATCCCGTATATTCAGCTACGCTATCCCAATTAATTCCTCTATCAAATGTCCTATATATTTTATATGGACCACCTATCCGAATCCCATTACCGTACACTGTTTGACTGTCAATAATTTTTAATTTATAAATTACTGCATTGCTTATACTAATCCAATTATTCCCTCCGTTAGTTGTTCTTAAAACATAAGGGGTATTATTCGAAGAATTATACATAGAAACCAACCCGGTATTTGCATCAAAAAATGCTATATCATAAATCTGCCCGCTTACAGGCAGTGTCTGCTGAACCCACTGCCCTTCACAATTGTCAATGTTAAATGTTGAATGTAAAATTACTACTAACAATGTTATGCGAAGCGAAAACCGGATGAACTTGCGAATCGGGATACAATATGCAATTAAAAAGAAAAGAAGAGCTAAAACGAAAAGAGTAAGTATTTTCATAGACCTGTTTTTTTTGAATATGTAAAATAATTTTGTAAGTTACAAGTTTTATATTTATTATTGAAATAAAGCTAAGTGGAAACGATATGGTGTAACGCGGAGTATGGTTTAAAGCATTATGAGGTTTTATTTTTCCGTGCGAAAATTTGTATCATTCCGGTCGGGTAAGAAGATTCCATTCATAGCTGTTAGCCCGGTATTTCCATCAAAAAACTT
>JAPLFI010000515.1 GCA_026390755.1 Ignavibacteriota bacterium | reverse complement strand
ATTCAAACTTGCTCAAAATTATCCGAATCCGTTTAATCCTTCTACAACCATTAAATTCAGTTTACCTCAAAGCGGATTTGTAACTTTGATCATTTATGATATAAGCGGTAAGGAATTGAAAACACTTGTCAACAATCAATTATCTTCGGGAAGTTATAAATTCATAATGGATGGTTCGGATTTATCGAGCGGAATATATTTTTATAAATTAACTGCCGGTAATTTCAGAGAAATAAAACGAATGGTCCTTATTAAGTAATGATAATTACTTTGTCAGTAGTCCCGATTTCTTAATATCGGGGCTGATTACGAAATAGCAACAGCAATTAAGATTTGAATCCCCGGTTCTGTTTGTCGGGGCGGCAATAATTACAAAGAGAGTTCATAAAAG
This sequence comes from Ignavibacteriota bacterium, assembly GCA_026390755.1. Taxonomy (GTDB): domain Bacteria; phylum Bacteroidota; class Ignavibacteria; order Tepidaquicellales; family Tepidaquicellaceae; genus JAPLFI01. Next base: position 5,119 of record JAPLFI010000515.1, on the reverse strand, counting down.
AGTTACAAAACTTCAAATGGACTCTCTTTTTTCAAAGAAAAGCCTGAAAGTTAATGCCCGGATAATGAATGCCGGTTATTAAGTAATTTTATTCTTGCCGTTTAAACCGGCTACTATAAGGCTTGCAAACACTATTAAACTGAACAATATCATACCATACTCTCCGTAAAGATCCGGTTCTCCCTTCAGAATATCATGTAACGCGGCCATGTCCAAAAGAAGCAAAACTACAACTATACCGGTTAAAATAATTTTCTTCATATTATATTCTCCTATATAATAAAATAATCTTTTTACTGAAAACCCGAATTAAATTACAAATAATTTCTGAAAAAATCTTTGAATATTTATAAGTCCGCCCTGTCTTTCATCAGCCATAATTCTTTTATAAATCAGATTATACTTCAAATTTCGGTACGGATTATTTCAATAATCCCCGCTGGCGCCTCCGCCTCCCGAATCACCACCTCCTCCTGAAAAGCCATTGTCGTCCGATGAAGACGAAGAATCACTTCCCGAAGATGAATAGCTATCCGAACTTCCGGGAATAAAGAATCCAGTACTGCCGGCAATACCTGCCCCGCCCAAAGTTTTTCTTTTTATTTTTATTATTATAACAATAATCACTATGATAATAATTACGGGAATCAATACTGCAAGTATAATCTGTAATACCGTGGCGCCGCTTTTACTCCCTGATTTTTCAATTGAATATTCTCCTTTAGTGAGAGAAATAACAGCCGTAACTGCATTATCAATACCTTTAAAATAATTTCCGTTTTTAAGATCGGGTGTTATTTCTTTTTGAATAATCTGCTTTGACATAGCGTCTGTCAGCGTGCCTTCAAGCCCGTATCCCACTTCAAGTCTGATTTTTCTTTCGCTTTTTGAAATCAGCAGAAGAACTCCGTTATCCTTTCCCTTTCCGCCGATACCGTTAAAACGAAATATTGAATTGGAAACATTTTCGACAGGTTCACCATTTAGTGTATTAACGAGCAATACAACAACCTGAGTTGATGTGGAATCATGGAATTTACGGAGTTTAGCTCTAAGGGAACTAATCTCTTCAGATTTTAGAGTACCGGATTCATCTGTCACGTATTCAGTAAGTTTCGGGGGATTATCCGTGAGAGACCTGTCGGTCTGGCACGGAGAATAAACCGAAAAAAGTAAAATAAATAGAAGCAACGCTAATGGTTTCTTCAGGTTCATAACAATTGACATAATAAATTACCGAATAAAGCTAATATCACAATAAATGCTGATATCAATCCGATTTTTTTCATAAGTTGCAATTTTTAATTATATATTATATTTTTCAAATAATAACAAATTATTAATATTCATAAAACACACATATTTTACCTATTTTATATTAATCAACAACAACATGAAATATCTTATTTATTTGTTTGTAATAATTCATTCGGTTCTTTATTTCAACGGCGCAACGGCGAAAACCGTTTATGGAAAATTTTACGACGTTGAAAGAAAAAGGGATGTGCCATATAAAGTTTATTACCCCGATGAATTCAGCGGCAAATGTCCTGTTGTGATTTTCTCTCACGGACTTGGCGGCTCTGTGGAAGCGGCGGAATATCTCGGTGAACATCTTTCGAGAAACGGATACATTTGCTTTCATATTCAGCATGAGGGTTCGGATGAATCGGTCTGGCAGGGCTCAAAGACGAAGAACGAAGTGCTAAAGAAACTAAAAGCATCTCTTAAAGATATCAGCAATGCAGTGAACCGTTTTAAAGATATTCCTTTCGCTATTGATGAAATATTAAAACTAAACCGTGAATCGGATATATTCGCAGGACATCTTGATACGGTCAATATAGGTATGGCAGGACATTCATACGGCGCGCGTTCTGTATTGATTGCATCAGGCGAGCGGGTGGCGAAGGGAAAAATAAGTTTCAAGGAGGCGAGGATAAAATGCTCCGTAGCATTGAGTCCGAATATTTCCGAAAACCCGCCGGATGACTTAAGCGTATTATATAAGGACATTAGCATACCGATTTTTCATATAACGGGAACGGAAGACGGCGAGCCGCTTGGCAGGCGGAGCGAATTTTCTCCTGAAGACAGGACAAAACCGTATTTTAACATTAAAACATACACGCAATATTTACTTGTACTGAACAAGGCAGTTCACTCCACATTTAACGGCAATGCGGCTATGAGCAAAGATGATCCGTATTTCGCAGAGCATCTTGAAACAATAAAAACGGGAGTTCTGTTATTCTTCAATTATTATCTGAAGCAGAGTGAGGCAGACGGGAACAAACTTAAAAGTGATTTTGTAAAGATACTTGATTCAAAAGACCGTTTCGAGTTCAAGTAATCCGAATCGACAAAAAAAAGTCTTCCTTAACCGTATTTCAGTACACGGTTAAGGAAGACGGTATAAATGATTTCAATTATTTAACGAGGAGCATTTTCATCGTCCGGGAAAAATTACCCGCTTCAAGTTTATAAAAATAAACTCCTGTTGTAAGATTTGATGCGTTGAAATCTACAATATACTCCCCTGCTTCTTTCTTTTCATTCACGAGAGTCGCGACTTCTTTACCGAGTATATCATAAATTTTTAAAGTAACAAATCCCTGCCTGGGTATAGCAAAAGAAATTTTTGTTGACGGATTAAACGGATTAGGATAATTCTGTTTTAAAGAATAGCTGACAGGAGTTTCAGGATTGGTTATACCGGTAATAATACCCGAGCATCCCTGAGCAGACCATACATTATCCGCTCCGTTAGCAGAATACAGAGCAAAACAACTATCACCCGGGACAAACCTCATACCAACGGCAGGAGAATAATAACTCGTTGTTAAATTGACCGAATTCATTTTAGCGGAATTAGTCAGGAAACTTCCTTCGGAATTAACAGAAATATACTTCAAAGAATCTGAGGCACCCCAGAAAAAGAAACCCAAGCGATGAGTATAGGCATTCCTGACACCGACAATATCCGGGAATGATACACCGCTTGAAGCAGTCCATATAACGCTTTGATTAATTGTATTAAAATCTCCGAAATTTGTAGTGCGGAAATATTTTATACCGTCCGCTACCGCGCTTTTTTGTTTGAAAATGAAAAAGATACTTCCGTTATTGTTTCCGTTTGAGGATAAACGTCCGCCTGATTTAGCAAAGTTCGGTTCACTTCCACCTACCAGACCGACAAACTGTCCGGCTACTGTCGGTGAAATCATGCTTCCGCTCGCGCTCATTTTTGAGAAAAACGCTTTTGTGCTGTCCGGAACGCCGCAATAGGAAATAATCAGTGAATCTACACCGTTCCGCTGAAAGAAGGCGATGTCTGTATATAGATTCTGTGTGTTCGGAGTTTCCGTGTACCAGTATATTTTATTAGCTTTATAAGAAAAAACAGGATTAACGGTATTCGGAATATTCAGCTGTGCAAATTTCTGTGTATTAACCCTGCCTGTTGCTCCGGCAGAATCAAAAGAAACCGCGACATAAGCCCACGGAGAAGTAGGCCAGACGGTATTATCCGATGTTATCTTAGGCGAATAATATCTTTTTGCTGCATCGTCGCCGGGCCATGTGAACGCCCATAAAGAACCCGCAAAAGTTCCGGTAATCTGAATAGAAGAACCGGCAGCAAACCATCTTCCCACACCACCGGAAGCTCTCAGCCCGAAAACGATATGAAGATACTTATTAGTACCGCCTTCAATAAGCTCGACATCAACGTCGCCGGCATTGAACTTATCGGTACCTCCGAGTGTGATATTAGCGAATGGTACCCAGTGCGTACCGTTATCAATGGAATACAAAACCCTCATTGAATCAGGTGTTAAACTCGAGCCTGCACCCGTAAATCCGGCGACAGTCCATATTCTGCCCGCAGTAGCACCGGTATATTCAGTAACAGTTGCTATACACTTCATATTACTCTTTGTCAGGACCATAGAATTACCTACTGCATCAAGTTGTTCTTCCGGAGTTGCTTCAGTTATGGAGCCGGGATAGAATCCTGCCTGCATCGTTACACTTTGCCCTGTCAAAGCATCAATTTGATTCTGGAGCCTTGTTATTTCCTGTACATTGTTATTTCCTGATTTTCTGATTTCGTGAATCTTTTTTTCAAGTTCAGTTACCTGAGCCGTTTTTTGAAAAACCGGGGAAGAATTTAATTCCTGCTTTCCGTCCGAGCGTGCTGAATTTATCCGGGGTCCGACATAATTGACTGCATCAGGCACTTCCTGAGCGGAAACGAATAATGGAGAAAGTACTAAAGATAAAACGAACAGAATTGAAAGGCTTAATGACCTAAACTTTAAAGCTAAATAAATTTTCGAATTTTTCATAAGCCTACTGATTTTAAAGTTATAAATAATTAATATTTGTTGATAATATTTAAAACAAAACGATAAATTGATTAAAGTAGTTCCGAAGTGATATGAGTAGTATAATGGGAATTACAAAAAAATATTTTTATTCTTTGCTTTTATTTATTATAGAAATGATTTTCCAGGATGTTCTGCGGGAATCCACAAATCCGGTGACGTATATCGTGCTGTATTTTTCATCTTCAGCGTGACGGATGAAAGCGATTATAAGGACAGTGTTTTCGTCCGCCGATGATATGATGTCATAATTATCCTTATCGCCGGCAACGACAGTGATTATTATAACCGAATCGGCAAGCTCTCCCCTGTTCACTTTCAGAACCTTCGCGTTAAAGCAATCTGCATAGGCGATTGCGGAAAACCCCCTGACACTGACTTCAAGTTCGAGTTCAGGTTCAAAACCTTCGCTTAATATCATTGTTTTGACTGAATCCCTGTTTTCCTGCACATATAAAAAAGGAGCTATAGCGAGGAATAAGATAAATAATATTATAATTTTGGTATTCATATATATTCTATTATATCAAAATTAACTCAACTGCCCGTAAAATACAATTAGTAAAGCATTATATTAAAATTGAGTTTTCCTGATAATATATAGAAACACATATACGCTTTTTGTATATTTGAACCGTAGATAATGTTATCTCAACATTGTTTTAACTTAACAAAAAGACTTTGAAATATTTATTTATCGGAATACTTATCTGCTCAGCGATTGCGGCTTT
>JAPLFI010000295.1 GCA_026390755.1 Ignavibacteriota bacterium | reverse complement strand
TTTGTTATCATTTATATTTTATTTTTTGTTCTTAAAAAATCTGTTTATCCGCGAAGCTTATCTAACAGTTCATTCAGATGTCCGGCCTCTGCTTTTGACAGTGTTTTAAAACTGCCTTCAAGTTCCTCTTTATGCCTGTCAATTTCAGCAAGCAGTTTAAGACCCTTTTTCGTTATTTTTACGTCCACACCGCGCCTGTCGTCGCTACGTGTTTTTTTTACTACATGTTCTTTGACAATCAGCTTATCCAGGATACGGGAAACATTTGACGCTTTATCAAGCATCCGCTCAGAAATAAGATTTACTGATGCCGGGACGTTATGCTGACCGCGTAAAATCCTCAGAACGTTATACTGAGGAAGCGTAATCCCGAAATTTTTAAGATGTTTTGCATTGAGCAGGTTCATCCAGCTCCCCGTATATAAAATGTTCACAATAAGTTTGTGATACGGATTTGAAAACGACTTTTGTTTGATTTCTTCTTCTAATTTTACCATTGTTTTGTGTTATAGTTTAATTGCCTGTATATGTATAAACATATATTACTGTTTAAAAGTTTCAGGCGGACAATAACTGAACATAAACTTTTTTTTAACGATTCTTTTGCATGTTGATTAAGTTAATGCGATTCTTTATTTTTTATGATGTTCTATATTTGAAAACTTAACATTCAGGAACTATGAACGGCTTAGACAAAAACAACGGACAAAAAACAGCTCTGAAAGTAACGGCTTTCTATGTCGTATTCGGTTTGCTGTTTGTTTTATTCCAAAGCAATTCTGATAAGTCTTTTTTGATAAATGCCATTCAGGGAACGGCTTTTCTTGTTTTAACGGCTATACTTTTTTATTTTCTTCTTTATTTTTTCCTGAAGCGAAGTGACTCTGCCGTTCAGGAATCCGCTCCGATAAAACCTTCCGCCGAAGATATCCGCAGTAATCTTTCGTCTGTCTCAGCCGCTGAAACGGAAGAACTGTATAAAAAGGCAATCGCGGAAAAAGAAAAAGCCGAGCTGATGAATAATACGAAAACACAGTTCCTTGCCAATATGTCACAGGAAATCCGTACTCCGATGAGCGGCATAATCGGTATGACGGAACTGATGATGCTGACGAATCCGACTAAAGAACAGAAAGAGTATCTCGATATTATCAATTTTTCTTCAAGTACACTGCTGGCGATTATTAACGACATTCTCGACTTTTCGCGAATTGAAACCGGAACTTTTAAGCTTGAACAGATTGATTTTAACATTCGCGAACTTGTTAATAAGACCTCTCAGATTCTTGATTTCGATGCGCGGCGTAAAAACTTAGCGCTCAATGTTAATATACAGGAAAGTATTAATTATAACATTTCGGGCGACCCTCTGAGGATTAACCAGATATTAATCAACCTCCTTAAGAACGCTGTTAAATATACGGAGAGGGGAAGCGTTAACCTGCTTCTGGAAGAAAGAGAAAAAGCCGGCGGTAAGGTTACTTTAAGATTTGTGGTCTCCGATACGGGCATCGGTATAAAGAAAGAGAGAATGCTTGCGCTGTTCGGAGAGACATCCGAAGACGGACTCTTAAATCAAAAGGAAGATTTTGTCTATACCGGAATCGGCTTCGGAATTCCGATTGTACACCACCTGATTACTATAATGGGCGGGCAAATGCGCGTTACAAGCAAAGATAATAGCGGAACAACCTTTACTATTGATATTCCCTTTAGTTATCCCTCCGATGAGGAGCCGGTAACCATCACAACTAAATCTCCGGAAAAGAAAATCGCTTCGGCATCTGTCAATATACTTGTTGCCGAGGATAACATCGTAAATCAGCGCCTCGTAAAGGAACTTCTTACACGTAAAAACTATAACGTGACAATTGTTGAAAACGGATTGAAAATATTTGATATACTCGAGCATAATAAATTTGATGTGATTCTGATGGATATTCAAATGCCTATTATGGACGGTCTTGAGGCGACTTCTATAATACGCGAAATTGAAAAGGGCACGGGAAGACACACGCCGATTATTGGTATTACCGCTTATACGGTGAAAGCCGATAAAGATAAGTGTCTCTCCGCCGGAATGGATGTCTCTCCGCCGGAATGGATGATTATATGTCAAAACCCTTCGTGAAAGAAGAATTCTATAATATGATTAATAAATATATTAAATAAGTGTTAAGTGTTAAGTGTTAAGTGTTAAGTGTTAAGTGATAAACATAGAATTATTAATAAATAAGTGTGGGGCAAAATAGTAACTTAAATAAGACCGATGACCTGATTTGCTACCACTGCGGAGATGTTTGCAGGGATATTTCAATTAACAAAGAAGATAAACTGTTCTGCTGTCAGAGCTGTAAGCTCGTCTATGAAATCCTCGAAGAAAATAAACTGTGTAAATATTACGACCTCGAAAGTTCTCCCGGAACATCCCCCGCTGTAAGAAACGCGGTTAAATTTGAATATCTTGAAGACGAACACGTTAAACGTCAGCTTATTGATTTTGACAACGGGAGTATAAGCGCCGTATCGTTTCAGATTCCACGGATGCACTGCAGTTCGTGCATCTGGCTGTTGGAAAATCTTTATAAAGTAAATCCCGGTATAACTCACTCGCAGGTTGACTTCCTCCGGAAAAAGCTGACTGTAAAATTCCTGAACGAAAAAACCACTCTTAGGAAAATAGCTGAATTGCTCGACTCGCTGGGATATGAACCGTTCATAAACCTTGCCGCGGCTGAGCGGAACTTTTTAAAGAAATCAAAAAAAAGTTCTGCGGGCAATTATCCTGAAATGAATGACCCGGAGGGTACCCCGGGACAGGATTCAGGACAAGTTCTAAAAAAATTGTATTACAAGGTAGGAATAGCCGGATTTGCATTCGGTAACGTTATGCTGTTGAGCTTTCCGGAATACTTCGGACTTGAGCGGCTCACAGACCCCGGATTTCACAGGTTTTTCGGTATGATGAATCTTATTCTTTCCCTGCCGGTGTTTTTCTATTCAAGTTCAGAATATTACATTTCCGCATGGAAGGGATTAAGGAACAAAATTATCAACATTGATTTTCCGCTGTTTCTCGGCATACTCGTACTTTTCATACGAAGCACGTATGAGGTTGTGACGCAGACGGGAGCGGGATATTTTGATTCGCTAACAGGGCTTGTGTTTTTTCTCCTTATAGGTAAAGTGTTCCAGAGCAAGACGTACGATGCAATGAGTTTCGACAGGACATATAAATCATATTTTCCTCTCTCGGCGGCAGTGATAAAAGCAGGTAAGGAAACGACCATTCCCGTTTCTAAATTGAAAACAGGTGACAGAATTGTTATAAGGAATAATGAACTTATTCCGGCTGATGCGATTTTATTTCTCGGTGATGCTAATATAGATTACAGTTTCGTAACGGGTGAGTCACTGCCCGTGCAGAAAGTCCTCGGAGAGATAATTTATGCGGGCGGGAGGCAGATTGGCGGGGCAATTGAACTTGAAGTTCTTAAAGATATATCGCAAAGCTACCTCACGCAGTTATGGAACAACGACGCTTTCGCGAAAGATGATGTAAGTAAACTGCAAAGCTTTTCTAATAATATCAGCAAGTATTTCACCTTAGCGGTTTTGATTCTTGCTACAGGCTCGGCGGCATATTGGATTACGTACAGCTTAGACATGGCTGTAAACGTGTTTACTGCCGTTCTGATAGTTGCCTGTCCATGCGCTCTTGCACTGGCAATACCTTTTACGCTCGGCAACGTAATGAGGATTTTCGGGCGGAACGGTTTTTATATTAAGAATGCTTCCGTCACCGAACGCCTGTCAAAAATAACCTCTGTTGTCTTTGATAAAACAGGAACAATCACGCAGAACTTTTTTCAGGGCGGTAAATCAGAAATAAGTTTCATCGGGGACGAGCTAACTGACTTTGAACTGTCGCTTGTAAAAACTCTCGTTCGTCAGTCAACTCATCCGCTCAGCAGGAAAATATACGAACACCTCTCGGCATACAAGGTTTTCGAAATGCAGGCTTTTTCGGAAAAGACGGGTCAGGGAATTACCGGTCTTGGGCTGAATAACCTGGTTACAGTGGGTTCACCCGAATTTATTACGGGAAAAATCGGCGAAAGTTCGAATCGGCTTTTCGGTAATTCTTCGCGTGTTTATCTTTCTGTAAATAATAAGGTCAAAGGGTTTTTCACAATAAGCAACGCATACAGGCAGGGTCTTGCCGAAGTTATTTCCGGTTTAGAAAAAAATTACGACCTTCACCTGCT
>JAPLFI010000013.1 GCA_026390755.1 Ignavibacteriota bacterium | reverse complement strand
CTTCGTTAACGGTACCATTCCAGTATTCATCAGTAAGATTATCTTTCAGAATATTCACATGCAGGTTGCCGTCGCCCGCATGTCCGTAACAGATTGCGCGTATTCCGTGTTTTGCGGTAATATTTTTTATACCGTCCAGAAGTTCGGGTAATTTCGCGCGCGGCACAACGGTATCTTCTTCTTTGTAAGCAGATATTGATTTCACAGCCTCGCCGATACTTCTCCTTAAAGCCCATAATTCTTCCATCTTACCTCTTTCCTCGGCAAGTATAACATCAAGCACGTTAAATCTTTCCGATACACCGGCTATCGTCTGCACATCGGCGGAAAGCTCTTCCTCGCTGTTTCCGTCAAGCTCAATCAATAACTGAGCCTCGGCGAAACTATTCGGAAACTCTTTCCCGAGTTGTTTTTCAGCCGCCTGAATCGCCGCCCGTTCAAGGAATTCAAGAGCGGCCGGATTTACGCCTGCATGATAATACGCGGATACGGATGAAATGCAGTCTTTAACGCTGTTGAAAGCGAGCAGAAGGATTTTTTTAAATTTCGGCAGGCTCAGCAGACGAAAAACTATTTTAGTAATTATACCCAGTGTACCTTCGCTTCCGATAACAAGCTGCAATAAACTATAACCCGTTACATTCTTCAAAGTACGCGATCCGGTGAAAATAATTTCCCCCTGCGGGGTAACAAATTCAAGAGCCAGGACATAATTCCTTGTAACGCCGTATTTTGCTGCGCGCGGACCGCCCGAACATTCGGCAAGGTTACCGCCGAGGAAACATGAGCCCCTTGATGCGGGATCAACCGGATAAAACAGACCCTGAAGTTCAAGTTTTTCCTGAAAGACCTGTGTAATCACACCGGATTCCGCGACTGCCTGAAAATTCTCATCGTCAATCTCAAGTATGCTGTTAAACCGCTCCATTGAAATACAAATACCTCCAAGCACGGGCAGAGCACCGCCCGAGAGACCCGTCCCGCCTCCGCGTGTATAGACCGGAATCATTTTTTCATTTGCCAGTTTCAATAGCTTTGATATCTCTTCAGCCGTACGCGGCTTCACAACCGCTTCGGGAGGAAAAGATAAATCTTCTGTCTCGTCTTTCGAACATTTATCAATAGAGTCAGAATCCCGGGAAACAAATTCCCTGCCTGCTATTGATTCAAGAAGCGAAAATACATCGTCATTTATACGTGAATACATCCGTAAATATAAAAAAATTAATCGTTAATTTGAAGTATAGAATTGTTGAAAATAGCGGAGATGAGATTCATGCACGAAATTCGTTTATTATTGAAAGTATAAACTTATAAAAGTATCTTATGTAAATTAGGATTCAGCAATTTTTTTCCAAAACAGAAATACAAACTTTTTTATTATGAAACGCACAGTGTTTTTATTCACCTTTTTCTTTTATTTTATTTCCGCTCAGGCTCAGGATTTCGGCATTAAATTTTCTGGATTTATTAAAAATGATTTCATTTACGATTCCCGGCAGAATGTAACTCTTCGTGAAGGGAATTTTCTTTTGTATCCCGCGGGGAAAAGCCCCGACGCAGACGGAATAGATTTAAACGATAATCCGAGTACAAATTTCTTTTCGATTCAAACCCGGTTAACCGGCAGTATAACCGCACCCGATGTTCTGGATGCGAAATTATCAGGCATCATTGAAGCTGATTTTTTCGGAAATGAGAACGCAGCTTTTGTTGACGCCAACGGATTCAGGCTGAGACTTGCATTTGCAAAATTGAAATGGACGAATACGGAATTACTTCTCGGGCAGTACTGGCATCCGTTTTTTAATCCGAACTGTTTCTCCGAAGTAATATCCTTTAATACCGGCGCGCCTGTTCAGCCGTTTTCGAGAAATCCGCAAATCAGAGTTGTTCAGAGATTCGGTCTTTTCAGTCTGATGGGAGCATTAGCAACGCAGAGGGATTTTTCAAGCCCCGGCGGATCCAACTCACTCAGGAATGCGGTTATTCCGGACCTCAACGGTCAGATACTATTTGAAAGCAGGAATGAAAAATCGCAGACCGAGTTTTTTGCGGGAGCCGGTGTAGATTATAAATCTCTGAGACCGCTATTATCAACCGATAAAAGCGGAAGGAAATTTTCGACGGATGAAACTGTCTCCGGACTTTCGGGTATGGCATTTTTCAAAGTGAAAATTCCCGCACTGACTTATAAAATACAGTGTGTCTATGGGCAGGATTTATTCGATATGACGATGATGGGCGGCTACGGTATCAGCTCAATTACGGATACGAATAAAAATTCCGTGAAATATACTCCCTCAAATAATATTTCCCTGTGGTCAGAGATTATCGTTACTCAGGTGAAGAATATTCAGTTCGGTCTGTGGGCAGGATATACGGAAAGCCTGGGCTTTACGGATAATATATTAATTTACAGCAACAGGGTCGGAGGAACGGACGTAACAGTCAGAGGCGCGGCTCCAGATAATTCCAGCGATATAAAAAGTGTTTTCAGAATTTCCCCGCGGATTGTCCTGATTTTCAATAAATTGAATTTCGCATTCGAAACCGAATATACGAGCGCTGCGTATGCATTGAAAGACGCAAGCGGTAAATTGTACCGAGACGCAAAAGGTAAAATCACTCAAACGGAAAATATATCGAATTTAAGACTTTTATTCTCGGCGATACTTAAGTTTTAATACTGTCGTTTAGTCCGGTATTGAATTTGTAGTTTTCTTTGATTGAGTAATAAAAACCTATTACGAGTATTCCGATGAATCCCAGCAGATGCTGTACAATAGCATATCCTATTGCGACTTCGGGATTAATACCGTAAACAGTTACAAGCGCCGTTTTAGTGAAAAGATAGAAAGTACCGGCGGAATTACCCGGCAGAGGCAGTGTCTGTGCGAATGACATCATCACAAGAATCAGGGCGTACAACAGCCATATCATAACTGTTGTTGCAAATATTTTAAAATAGCTTTTCGGATGTTTGGCGAAACTGAATCCGGTTATGAGAGAAATGAAAATCTTGTGCACTTTTTCCTGAAGCCGCGCGGGCAGAATTTTTTTCGTAATTCTCCCGGCAATGTCTTCAGTCTTTTCCAGATTGAATAACATCAGAACAACGAACATGAGAAAGGCAAGCATGACCAGGGAAGTCCACAGCGCGATTGCCTCAATATCATAAGGCGCAAAGGCTTCGCTGATTTTCTCCCTGAAGAAGAACAGGCAAAAACCGAAAGCCGCGAACATTGCAAGCATATCGAAAATTCTTTCAACAACAATCGTTCCGAATGTTGATGCTTTTGAAATCCCCTCTTTTTGCGCAAGGAGTACCGGGCGCGCCACTTCTCCAGAGCGCGGAATAAGAGCATTCATCAGATAACCGATCATAACGGCTGAAAATAGGTTGTTCATACCGATGTCCTTCTTAAGTGGGTCGAGGAGATATTTCCATCTCAGCGCCCTGACCCAACTGCCGACAACAACGCCTATCAGCATAGCGATGAAAGCAAGAAAATAATTGGTTTTTTTCAGTTCTTCCAGAAGGAGCATGAAGTTAATATCTCTGAAAGCCAGATACATGAAGAAGACCAGCAAAGCCGTCAGTATGGAGAAGCGCGATATTTTTTTTATTTTCGCGGACAAAGGATTTACCTGAGGTCAATTACTTCAGTGTCGCCCGGGGGACTGAAAGAGAACTTTGACGAACTGATTCCCGTGTCGAGAGCAATTTTCTTCAGTATATATGTATCCGTGCCGTCGGAGGCGTTAATTGTTATTTTACGAATCAGGTAATCTGTTTTATCAACCCATATCTTTGCCGATTTCACGCTTCCTTTACTCCGGGGTGTGAGCTTCAGTATATAGCAGTCAATATCAGAAATATTTTCCGAGCCTTCAAGGTCGGAATAAAAATTCTCGGGATAATTGAATAAATATTTATTAGGTGAAAACGTATTGCCGTCGCTCTTATAATTATCTATGATAACCTGCTTCTTCTTGATGGAATATGACCACGAAGTGACTCCGTCCGTAACAATCACCTGTCCCTTTGTTTCGATTCTGTATTTCTCTTCTTTCTGTATGTAAATTGTGCCGGATGACGACTGCGAACTCCCGGAATTACGCGTGGACGAATGCGAGAAGTTTGCCTTCGCGTCTTTTATACTTTTATAGTTTGACTGTACTTTTTTAATGATTTCCTGCGCATCCTGTGCTCCGGCGGGTATGAACCATGCGAAGAAGAGAATAATAAATATATACTTCAATGTTTTATAA
>JAPLFI010000475.1:7176-7699 GCA_026390755.1 Ignavibacteriota bacterium | reverse complement strand
TTCATTAAGTCAGAACTATCCGAATCCGTTTAATCCAACGACGAATATAAGATACGCTTTGCCGCGCGCGGGCGAAGTAAAACTCACCGTCTTCAATACCCTCGGCAAAGAAGTTGAAACACTCGTAAACGAACACCAGTCCGCCGGAACTTATGAAGTATCATTTGACGCTTCTCAATATCCAAGCGGGGTATATTTTTACAGATTAACTACGGATAATTTTAGCGATACTAAGCGCATGCTTTTAGTAAAATGACCATCGATTTTGAATAGCCCGTCCTCTCTCGGCGGGCTTTTCTCTAAATCTTCACCGCCTTATACTTTCTCAATATTCTCTCATAATCCTCTTCTTTATATAAATAAACCCGTCTTTCAGTCATAGTTCCGTCATCCCTCGTATGCTCCATTTGCTCCAATCCAAACCGCCGCCCTGTTTCGCCCCTGTCATCTTCGTCCGTCCCCCCGGTTTGATAACTTTTAAGAAATAATTCGACCGTCATCATCAGGCAGACGCTTTTCAGGT
>JAPLFI010000475.1:0-7156 GCA_026390755.1 Ignavibacteriota bacterium | reverse complement strand
TTTCGCATTCCTGTATAGGTGGGTCCGGCGTATATCCCGCACTATAATTTATTTCTATGTTTGATATACCCGCAGGAAGATAAAAATCATTCAGCAGTACAACCTTTCCGCTCTTCTTAATCAGGTAAACATTGTCAATCAGGGCTTTATCCTGGAATACGCTGTGTACAAAGCCGTCCGTGTTCTCTCTGAAGTTTATTGACTCTATTTCATTAACAGGATAATTTTTAAGAAATAATACAGTCTGTTCTTTTCCGTCAATTATATCGGTTCTGTTGTTGTACGTTAAATTACGGTGACAAATATTATTCATCCTCGATAATGCCATCGGTATTAAACTGCCGATAAAAGCATCCAAGTCGTCTATCTCAATATTCAGAAACTGTTTTACTTCATCAATCGATGTCATTTTCTTTTAAATAGCTTTTTTGTTACTTGTTTGTTTTTATATCTATCTTTTCCGCTGAAAATTGTTTTTTCGGTTCCGCCCTGAGTAGAGATATCCGCCCCTGTTTTGTTCTAATATTTTTAAATCCGCGTATCAAACCGATAAAAACCCGCGCCTTGGAACATTGGTGCCGTATTTCAGTCTCTTTATTGCGCCGTAAACCGTTTGTAAGTCGAATTTGAAAGTTATTATGGATTATTTGAAAACTCAAGGTTTACCTATATAAAAACATCTTCCATCTGCTTTTATTCGTTTATTCATATTTCACTGAATAATTATAATACCATATTCCATTTTCTTCCGTTTTAACGAACCAAACATATTTACTTCACCCCCCTCTTTAAATCTTTAATATTCATTTAATTACTGCTATATTTACTTTTTGAAAAGTTGGCAGTCCTTAAACGTCGGACATACTTGTACCATAATGAATAAAAACGCCGGCTTTTCAACAAATTCAGCAAACAACTAAGAATATTAAAACAGAAATGTATTAAAATAATGAACTCTGACAATCCTATCTTAAACAGTCCTTACGAAGAACCATTATTGCATTACGCAACCGATTCAGACGGCGCATTGGATTACAGCCAGGTTGTAAAAGGAAGAAGAATTTTCACACCCGATATTCTTGTCATCCCCACAAAGCAAGGTCCCCAGGCTCCGATATTTGAAATTAATGATAATCCGGACCTGCATAAAACAAATATTAAAATGAAAAAATCATTTACAATTTTTCTCTTTGTGCTTTTCCTTTCATTAAGCATAAAAGCAAATGCACAATGGGTGCAAATAAGTAATTGGTATTATGGTGGATATGTTTATTCCCTTGCGGCAAAAGATAGTAATATCTTTGCCGGGACAAGTAGTGGAATCTTTGTCTCCGCAAATAATGGTGCAAGCTGGACGCAAACTTTAAATTATGATGTTGTTCATTCATTTGCATTCAGTGATAGTAATATCTTTGCTGGGACAAGTAGTGGAATCTTTGTCTCCGCAAATAATGGTGCGAGCTGGACCCAAACTACTTTGAATAATCGTTCTATTGTTTCTTTAGTAGTCAGCGGAAATAATATATTTGCTGGGACAGCCGTTAACGGCATTTATCGTTCTACGAATAACGGTAGCAGTTGGAATCAAATAGCTTTGAATAATCTAACTGTTTATTCCCTTACCGCTAGCGGAGACAAGATTTTTGCGGGGACATTTGTCAATGGCGTCTGGATATCTACTGACAACGGAGCGAACTGGACACAGACCGCTTTGAATAATCAATCTGTTCTTGCTCTTACTGTGAATGGAAATAATGTTTTTGCCGGGACTGCGAATTATGGCGTTTATCTTTCTATAAATAACGGTACAACTTGGTCGCAAACTTCTTTGAATAATTTAGATATTAATTCCTTTGCAATAATCGGAAACAATATCTTTGCAGGTACAGGTGGCAGCGGAGTTTGTCAATCCACAAATAACGGCACGAGTTGGCTTCCGATAAATCAGGGATTTAATTCTATTCATACACTTGTTTCATTATTAATTACGAATAATTTAATATTTGCAGGCACTTTGGGAAATTCTGTCTGGCGCCGCCCACTTTCCGAAGTAATCGGCATACAAAATATTAGCATGGAAATACCATTGTCCTATTCATTGTCACAAAACTATCCAAACCCGTTCAATCCGATAACAACAATTCGCTATGCAATTCCGCATAACGGATATGTGAGGTTAATAGTATTTGATGCACTTGGCAAAGAAATCGAAACACTCGTAAATGAAAAGCAATCCGCCGGCACATACGAAGCAACTTTCAACGCCTCACAACTCCCGAGCGGAGTTTATTTTTATAGATTAACTACGGATAATTTTAGCGATACTAAGCGCATGCTTTTAGTGAAATGACCATTGCTTGTGACTCTCGCATTGCCACACCGTTTTCGCCAATAAACGTCATGATTTTATTATGTCATTAAACTAATTCTGATAATTATTCCTGTTAACAAAAAAACCGAAAAATTTATAAGTAATCCTCTGTGTCTTGAATGTTTTAAGCCTAAACAATAAATTGTGTTTCGTTAATGTATCAGAATAAAGGCATTCAGAAAAAATGAAAAACATTATAACATTCATAGCCTGTACATTAGGTGTACTCCTGATTGGCAGTATTTCGGGACTGGCAAATGCAGGAAACATTACCGGCTGGTATTCAACATTACAAAAACCGTCTTTCAATCCTCCGAATTATTTATTTGGTCCGGTATGGACTGTATTATATTTTCTTATGGGTGTGAGTCTGTTTCTAATTATAAAAACGCCAAATACGGAGCAAAGAACTACCGCTTTGATAATATTCGGTATTCAGTTATTTCTTAATTTTATTTGGAGTTTTATATTCTTCTATTTTAAACTTACAGGTATTGCGGCGATAGAAATAGTTTTAATATGGATATCAATTGTATTCATGATTTTTTCGTTTTATAAATTGTCGCCCGGTGCCGCGTACCTGCAAATTCCGTATTTGCTATGGGTTAGTTTCGCATCAGTTCTTAACATATCAATATGGTATCTTAATAAACATTAACAATGTCTTTTTATCAATCAGAAAAATCTTAAATTATGCCGACAAGCCATATAATATATAAAGGTGAACTAAGGACTAATGCCACACATTTAAAGTCCGGACAAACGATTATAACCGATGCACCCGTTGATAATCACGGGAAAGGGGAAGCTTTTTCACCGACGGATTTGTTAGCGACAGCTCTCGGAAGCTGTATGCTGACGATAATGGGTCTAGCGGCAGAAGAACATAATTTTTCTATAGACGGAACGACCGTTGAGGTAACAAAAATAATGGGTGAAAATCCGAGGAGGGTAACTGAAGTCATTCTGGATTTTAAATTTCAGGCTGACAATTATTCCGAAAAAGAAATTATAATTATTGAAGCCTGCACAAAGAATTGCCCGATCGGAAAGAGCCTCCATCCCGAACTGAAACAAACAATCAATCTGAATTTATAATTTATTTTCAATAAATATAAAAACTTATGAGACAGATTAAACAAGGCTGGGTGAAGCTC
The DNA here is from genome assembly GCA_026390755.1 of Ignavibacteriota bacterium. Lineage (GTDB taxonomy): Bacteria > Bacteroidota > Ignavibacteria > Tepidaquicellales > Tepidaquicellaceae > JAPLFI01. The sequence continues at coordinate 3,628 of JAPLFI010000475.1, read as the reverse complement.
TGGGTACGGTAAATTGTATAAAGAGCCCGGTTCCCGGGCAGTTATCCGGTGAGAATATTTGATTCAGGGGTCAGGTAATTCATATCCTTTATCGGTTAAAATTAATATATTTATTGAAATTACTTAAAAAAACTCAAATTTATGAAAAAAATCCTATCCTTTTTCGCTTATTTCTTTCTTATTTATGCAGTGCTAAACGGAAGTATATACGCGTGTACAAATTTTTTGGTTACAAGAAGCGCATCTGTTGACGGTTCAACATTCATCACTTATACAGCAGACTCGCATACACTTTACGGAGAATTGTATTTCTGGCCCGCGGCAGATTATCCGCCCGGAACGATGCTCGACGTTTATGAATGGGATTCACACAAGTTTCTCTGCCAAATTCCGCAGGTACTGCATACATACAACGTGGTCGGGAATATGAATGAACATCAGCTTGCAATAGGCGAAACTACTTACGGCGGAAGGGAACTTGCTGATTCAACCGCGAAAATGGATTATGGAAGCCTGATGTATATTGCTTTGCAAAGAGCTCGTAACTCGAGGGAAGCGATTAAGGTAATGACACAGCTTACAGAAGAATACGGATATTGCAGTGAAGGAGAATCGTTTTCTATTTCCGACCCGAATGAAGTCTGGATTATGGAAATGATAGGCAAAGGACACGGGAATAAAGGCGCTGTATGGGTCGCAATGCGGATTCCGGACGGATATGTCAGCGGTCACGCCAATCAAGCGAGAATAACGACTTTTCCTCTTAATGATACAATGAACTGTTATTATTCGAAAGATGTAATCAGCTTTGCGCGTCAAAAAGGGTTTTTTAAAGGCAAAGATGAAGAGTTTTCATTTTCCGATACTTATGCTCCGATTGATTTCGGAGCCGCAAGATTTTGTGAATCGAGAGTATGGTCTTTGTTTAACAAAGTTAACAGCGGAATGAATAAATATCTTGATTACGCTATGGGAAAAGACCTAAAAAACAGAATGCCGCTCTGGATAAAACCGGATAAGAAGATTTCAGTTTATAATGTAATGGAATTTATGCGCGACCATTTCGAAGGGACGCCTATGGATATGAATAATGACTGGGGCGCGGGTCCGTATCAATGTCCTTACAGATGGAGACCGATGACATGGAAATTTGATAATAAAGATTATATAAACGAAAGAGCAATATCAACACAGCAGACGGGATTTTCTTTTGTTACACAATCACGCGGATGGCTTCCTGATGCGATCGGGGGAATACTCTGGTTTGGCGTTGATGATAACTATACTACAGTCTATACACCGATATACACGAATATTAATCAGGTTCCGTCGAACTTTGCAGTCGGAAACGGTGATATGATGGTATTCAGCGATTCCTCCGCTTTCTGGATTTTTAATCAGGTGTCGAATTTTGCTTATACAAGATATAAAGATATGATAGTTGACATTCAACCTGTACAGAAAGAACTTGAGCAGGGATATTTGAGCACAATAAGCGATGTTGACGCTAAAGCGCTGGAATTAAATAACTCTAACCCTGCTGATGCTAAGCAATACCTGACGGAATATTGTCTGACAATCGGCAAGAACACATTCAACAGATGGAAACAATTGTATGGATTTCTTTTTACGAAATATATGGACGGAAACATTAAATTCCCCGTTGCCAACAGCAGGGTACCGAAAGTTACACAGCCGGGATACAGCCCGCAGTGGTATAAAGATTTAGTTAAACAGACGGGAGACAGGTTTAAGGTTATAGAACAATCGACAAAATAAAGTGTAATAAAAGGCGGCGTAAGCCGCCTTTTTTATTTGTTATCAGAAGTTTCCAGATACTCTTTGAATTTTATAAAGGCTTTTGCCCTGTGGGAGATGTTGTTTTTTTCTCCGATGCTTAACTCAGCAAAAGTACGGTCAAATCCTTCGGGTTGAAAAATTGCGTCATAGCCGAATCCTTTTTCGCCACGCTCCTGTAATGTGATGTGTCCTTTGCAGATTCCTTCGAAAAACATGAAATTGTTTTTGCCGTAATAAAAACATACTACAGTCTTAAAGAACGCGTTTCTGTAATCTTCAGGGACGCCTTGCAGATTTCGCAGTAATTTTATTCTGTTATCCGAATAGCTGGCATTTTCACCCGCATATCTTGATGAAAATACTCCGGGTTCTCCGTTGAGAGCGTTTACGAATAATCCCGTGTCGTCCGCAGAGCAGGGAATATCTGTTACTTTATAAATCTCTTCCGCTTTCTTTAAAGCGTTACCTTCAAGTGTGTCTTTGTCTTCTTCGACATCTATTTTCAGATTTAAGTCGCTAAGAGTAAGGACATGAATACATGTGTTCATTAAAAGGTTGCGTATCTCAGTAACTTTATCCTTATTGTTTGTAGCGAGTAAAAGTTTGGATATCATGTTTAATTATTCCTTTGCTCCTGAAATAATCCTGAAATAAATTCAGGACAAGGTTCAGGACAAGTTTATGAAATCGTCTTTATACTGAAGCTCGTATAGTTTGTAATACAATCCTCTTTTATTCAGGAGCTCCTGATGGTTGCCCATTTCCTTGATTTCGCCTTTATGCATTACAATTATTTTATCGCAGGACTGAATCGTGGAAAGTCTGTGAGCGATTATAATTGATGTTCTGCCTTCAATGAGTTTTTTAATTGCTGTCTGTATGAGAACTTCGGTTTCCGTATCAACACTTGAGGTAGCTTCATCGAGAACGAGAATTTTCGGATTATAAGCAAGTGCGCGCGCGAAAGATATAAGCTGACGCTGACCGGTTGATAAGGTTGTTCCGCGTTCATTTACACGGTGCGACAACCCTTCTGGAAATTCGTCAATAAATCTCCGCAATCCTGTGTTATTCACTGAACGGTCAATTAATCCTTCGTTTATTTGTTTATTACCGAGGTCAATGTTATATCTGATATCACCTGAGAAAAGAAAAACATCCTGAAGAACAACACCGATATATTTACGTATATCCGACTGGCGCAATGACCGGAGGTCATTTCCGTCGAGTTTAATGTTGCCTTTTGATACGTCATAAAACCTGCTGATAAGGTTTATAATAGTAGTTTTTCCCGCTCCGGTAGCCCCGACGAAAGCTACTTTATCTCCTTCGTTAATTGTAAATGAAATGTTCTTAAGTACGTAATCATCTTCATTATATGCGAACCAAACGTTTTTAAATTCAATATTTCCTTTAATATCCTTTATTACAACCGGAGATACAGTGTCAATAATTGGATTCTTTGTATCAAGAAGGCTGAATATCCTTTCGCTTGAAGCCATTGCAGTCTGAAGTATGTTATATTTCTCCGAGAGGTCCCGTATGGGTCTGAAAAACATTTCGGTATATTGAACAAATGAAATAATTACGCCGACTGTGAAAGCGCGCTGAATCACCTGACCTCCTCCGTACCAGATAATCAATCCGACGGCAACAGCACTAAGCAGTTCAATCACCGGAAAAAATAGAGCGTAATAAAGTACGCTGTTTTTGTTCTCTTCGGTGTGTGTTCTGTTTATAACTTCAAATTCATCAACTGTTCTTTTCTCTTTAACGAAATGCTGAACAATGCTTATTCCCGTGATATGTTCCTGTATAAATGAATTAA
>JAPLFI010000139.1 GCA_026390755.1 Ignavibacteriota bacterium | reverse complement strand
TATAAAGAACGTATCATCAATAAAACATTTAACTCTCTTGACAGAATTAACACTGTGGAATTTTACAGAAATTTTGACCTCAGCGATTCAGCATCCGCGACCGAGAATTACCGTGAAGGAAGTTTAATTATTTCACCCGGAAAACTTTTACGGATAGCCGGAAATTTTGCTCAGTTGATACGGGGCGATTTTTTTAATTCAGTAAGAACAACCGGAACAGCGGAGTTTAATTATACTGTAAACGAAAAATCAAAAAACCTTCCGCGTATAAAATATAGTTTTGAGAAAATAGGAAGCAGTAACACAAGTCAAAATATTGACGGACAATGGATAAAACAAAACGCTTTTGCAGGATGGAAAAAATTCCTTGGTCCGGAGACCAGCCAGAAATTTTTTGAGCTGATATTTGAATTCACAGGAGAAAACCGTAAATCATCCGTAAAAGGTATTTCGGGAGACAGCCTGCAAGCTGAAAGTTTTTCTTTTAATGAATTCAGTCAAAAAGCATTAATTAATAATATTCTCGATTTAAGTATGTTTGCGGAAATTAATTACCGAAAAGATGATAATGTAAACCGCGGCAATTTTTTTAATCTTTCAAATATGTTTACACAGCGCTATAGTCTGTCTTACAATGGCGTCTCCTGGTTCATGGCGAACGCTGACCTGTCAATCAGGGACCGGGTTTATTCTGATGAAGGCAAACAGCTGAATAATGCGGATAATAAGACGGTTCTCGTTAATTCAAGGATGCGTATTGCTCCGTTAAACAGCGCCGTTCTTACGGATTTGTTATACTCTGTTTCGAGCGAAAGAACGGCAAAAACTCAGAAACTATTTGTTCTTGTTCCAAAAGGTCAGGGAAATTATATATATCTCGGTGATATTAATGCAAACGGAATACAGGATGAAAACGAGTTCCAGCTTGTAAATTATGACGGAGACTATATTAAGCTTAATCTTCCGACTGATCAGTTCTTTCCGACTGTTGACCTCCGAACGTCGGCAAGGATTACGCTTAAACCGTCAAAATATTTTTTCAGCAGTCCCGGCGGCGGACTTTTAAGTGTAATCTCTGATGCATATAACAACTTATCAACGGAAACGTATTTTCGGATTGACGAAAAAAGCAAAGACCCTGATACCGATAACCTGTATTATTTAAAACTAAATACTTTCTTAAACGATTCGAACACACTCGCCGGCTCTCAGCTTATTCAGCAGGATGTAAACCTTTTCGAGAATAATCCGATGTATTCATTTCGGTTCAGATTTATTCAGCTGCGCGGTCTTAATCAATATTCCGGAGGTAATGAACGATATCTGAATATTCAGCGCTCTTACCGAATAAAACTCGGGCTAACTGCTGATATAACATCGCAGGTGGAATTAATAATGAAAACAGACAGAAATATTGCGCCGGTAACTTCAGTACGCAACAGAAATATCAGCTCGTATAATGTAAATAGTGATGTTACTTACCGCCCTGTTCCGAAAATTGAAAGTGGTTTTCAGCTTAATTTTACACAGGCAACCGATATATATCCTGTAAAAAGTACACTTGCAAGCATTAACCAGGAAATATTAAGATTTGTTTATTCTTTTGCATCTATGGGTCGGGTCCGTGCCGAAATTGAAAGAGATGAAGTGATTTTAAGTACAGACGTATCGAGTTTTCCGTATGAGCTGACAAACGGAAGACCTTCGGGGAAAAGCTATTACTGGCGTTTGTTTCTTGATTATAATATAAGTAAAAATATTCAGGCGAATATAAATTACGATGGACGGGTTGAAGGTGCCAGGCAGGTTATACATACAGGACGTGCTCAGGTAACCGCTTTCTTTTAAGATAATTCCGCCGCAATAATTAAATTTCCGCAAGACTTTTTTTTCTGTCATAATAATCCGTTACTTTTCCGTATATCAGCAGAGCGAAGGCTGATATAAGTCCTATTCCGGCAAAATAAAACCATATATAATACGCTTTGTTGTATGCAGTAGGTAATTGGTCAGGAGTCAGTGTTGCAGGGTCAGGGCAATAAGCTGTCAGCAAATATCCCGATATCCCGAATCCGATAAGCGAAGATAAAAAGGAATGTAAATGACTGAATCCGAGGTACAAACCTTCTTCACCTTTCGGAGCCTGTAATGAAAAAAACTCAAGATATCTCGGAGAAATAAAACATTCTGCAAGACCCTGAAACACTATTCCGATAATCAGCATTATTGTGATAGGATGAGCGGAAAAAACGCCAAAAAAATTAACTGAATTACCCGTTAAACTTTCCAGAAAGTAACTTGAAGCCATGCACAGAGCGGAAAGGGGCATAAT
>JAPLFI010000189.1 GCA_026390755.1 Ignavibacteriota bacterium | reverse complement strand
TTTTTCTCGGTACCGCAGGGACAAGCATCAGTTAAAAACTACAGAGTTAAAGTGCCCTACGTAGCCGCGGGATATAATTCACCCGTCACTTTCACGGCAGAAGTTCAGCCGCCGACATCAGGAATAACAGTATCATTCCCATCGGGAAATATATTGAATAATTTCCCGGATTCTCTCGCAGTCCAGGTAAATTCAACTGCCGCTGTAGCTGTTGGCACATACAAAATTGTTGTCACCGGCACAAACGGAGCGGGTAAATATCATAAGATAGCGCTCGATTATCTTATCGGAAGAAACTACGTGAATATAAACTCCAATAATCCAACACTTACGTTTAGTGTAAATAATGTTCAATATTCTAACAGTAAAATTTTCGACTGGAGCTTAGGTTCTGCACAGACGCTTCAGGCAGTTTCGCCGCAGGTATTCGGGAATACAAGATATGTCTTTGTTAACTGGAGCGACGCAGGAGATACTTCTCATAATATCACTGTGAACTCGACCGTTAATTCTTATACAGTTATTTATAAAAAGCAGATAAAAATTCTTGCCTCCGCCCTGCCCTCGGGAATTCCCGTTACGGTTGTGAACGGAAATTTGTTCCACGATTCGGGCGCTGTTGTCACGGTATCTTCTACGCCTTCACAGGTGCTGTTTAACGGAAAGCAGTATTATTTCAACCACTGGACCGGCATAGGATCAGGTTCTTACTCAGGGACGAATCCTTCGTTTCAGGTTACAATGCTGAGCCCTATCATTCAGACCGTAATTTACGATACAGTTAATACGGGTATAACTCAAAACGGAACTGAGATTCCGGTTAAGTTCAGTTTATCACAGAATTATCCGAATCCGTTTAATCCTGTTACGAAAATAAAATTCGACGTAGCAAAATTTACTATTGCCGGACTGAAAATATTCGACCTCTCCGGCAGGCTTGTTTCAAACCTTTTCAGCGGAAACCTTTCACCGGGTAAATATGAATATTCATTTGATGCAGGTAACCTATCAAGCGGAGTGTATTTTTACAGGTTCGAAACGGAATATTTCACTGATACAAAAAGGATGATAGTTGTAAAATAAAATAAGATAATGTATTTATTTTTTCATTCATTTTTAATGATATTGTGATTAAATTTGCGTGTTACCTTAAACCTCAAAAATATAGAAGGAGTATAAAACCTTGGCAGTAATGATAACTGAAGAATGCATCGCATGCGGAGCCTGCGAAGCTGAATGCCCGAATGATGCTATTTATGAAGCAGGAAAAGACTGGGTGATCGGCGGAGAAACAAAACAGTCGTTAAATGATGAGCATACATACATCGTACCTGATAAATGTACGGAATGCGTCGGATTCCACGATGAACCGCAATGTATCCCGGCTTGCCCGACAGAAGCTATCATCATGGACCCTGACCATCCGGAAGACAAAACAGCTTTATTGGCGAAGAAAGAACATCTCGACGCGGTAGGCAGGTAATTCAGAGTTTTAAAGAAATAAAAAAAGGGGCTTATCTTACGATATTGCCCCTTTTTATAATAAAAGAATCCTAATTTTCCCTGAGTATATACTCGTCATACTCAATCTCGAACCTGAGCTTGTGCTTCGATTCTTCCTGCGCCAATGACAGGAACATATCCTTCAGCCCGGGCAGATCGGTCTTTGCAGAGAGCCTTGTGTACAGCTTGAAAGCCGCTTTCTCACGGTTCATCGCCACTATCAGCGCCGTCTGATAACTCATTTCCGGTGTTATCTGAATCGTATCAACGTAATCGCTGATTTTCAGGTCGGCGATTTTTTCCGCGCTCATTTCGAATATACGCTCTTCTTTTATCTTCATCAGCCTTGCTTTATGCTTTACTTCTTCCTGCGCAAATTCAATGAAAACCGATTTCATTTCTTCGTTTTTCATTTTCTCTCCTAGGTCAATGTAGAAATCAACTGCCTTTTGCTCGGCATCCATCGCGAAGTCGAGGATTTCATCTACTGTGCTGAAATTATTCATATCTATATTGTTTTATTTAATAGAATTTTTATAAGGAACTTCGGAAAAGTCCGTTGTTATTCGGTAAAACTTTTTTCAAAATAATCGTCAAACCGTTTTGTTACATAGTCACAGCCAGATTCAAACATACGGTTCCGGTTATCCGTCTTAGTTACCTCAAGGTAAAACTTTTTTGTATTTCCGTTTCCGTTTTCCGCTGATGAGCTGTCTTTCAGCAGTGTGGCTATTTCAATCGTTATATTATGGTTCAAATCAAATTTATTTTTTATTCCCATTTTTCCCATCAGCTCAATTAACTGTATAAAAGTCCGCTTTTCGGTCTTCGGCTCCGTCTGCTTGTCAAATGCGATTACATATTTCTGTGTATTTGAATAACTGCCGCCACTTTCAAAAGGCATAGACGCCGGCAGTATCAGGTCAGACTCTTCTGCCGTCTCGGTCATAAAGTAATCAAGCACAACTTTAAATTCCGCTTTTGATATAAGCTCTTTAATTTCATCCTTATCTTTCGCACAGCCGACGGGGTCTTCTCCGAAAACAAACAGATTTTTCGTTTTTCCTTCCCTCAGCAGTGCAAGCAAATCATTGTTTACTGTATCAGGCAGATGTTTCACTTCCCATAGTTTCTCAACCCTTGAAAGATAATCAGCATTCCGAATTTTGTCACCTCCGACGCCCAACCCCGGACTTATACCCATATCAAACAGCCCTTGCGAATTATTCTTTTCTTTAAGCGCAATCAATCCGCTTGATGTTTTACCCAGCTTACCGGTGATTAACATCAGATTATATAATTCGCTCGCCGCATTCGCCGATAAATGTTTTTCCGAAAATACAATCACCGCGTTCATCTCATTGTTGAAGTCAGCCGCGAAATCAATAAGCCGTTTTTCAAAGAATACTCCTGATTCCTTTAAGAGCGTATAAAAATCTTCATAGAGAAGCGATTTCTTATACTCGTCAAATCCCGTAACGTTGTCGTTTATGAATACACGGTTTTCATATCCGTTTGACAGTATGTAATGATTCACTGATTTAATAAAATGATAATACGATTTTACGTACAAAGCCCTGTCAGACTTGTTTATCATGCTGTCGTTTTCGTCATCGGTTATCACTTCTAACTTCGCGCCTGTTTTAAGTCTCGCATCGTTAATCATATATCCCACGACTGCATTTTCATAATTAATTTTAGAGCCGAGTATATATATCCTTCCCGCTCCGTCAAGCTGTTCGAACGGCACGTTGGCTTTGCTGATCGAATTATATCCGTCGCCTCTTCCGGCGTAATGGAAACTTGAAATGTTATTTGTCTTTACTGCCGCGCGTGCGAATTTCTGTATCAGATACAGCTCTTCGTTTGACATCCTCGCACCCGCAAAAAATGAATTCTCATCCGCCGCCGTATTTTTTATTTTTTTTGCAATAACTTCATAAGCTTTTTCAAAAGAAATTTCTTCGAACTTGCCGTTAACTTTCAGTAATGGTTTTTTAAGGTGCTTGCTGTCGTTGAGATAATGGTATCCGAATTTCGGATACCGGCAGATATTTCCGTCTTTATTTACAAGTCCATGTTTTCCGGTAACTTTCATCACAAATCCTTTTTTGTGATGTATTGTTATTTCGCATCCCGTCGAACAGTAATTGCATACGGTATCAAACGTATCAAGATCCACCGGACCGGGTTTGAACTTAAAGTTCTCCGATATCGCCGCAGTCGGGCATGTGGAAATGCACATGCCGCAGGATTCGCAGGCAGTTTCGGTCAAATCCTGTCCCATGCTCGGAGCCACGTATGTCTCGAATCCCCTGTTCACAAGTCCCAAAGCATTGGCACACACAATGTCCTTGCAGATTCTGACGCATCGCGAACAAACTATGCATTTGTTATTGTCTATTTCAATAAAAGGATGCGCAAAATCCACATCGTGTTTCCTGAAATCGCCGCCGAATTTCATCTGATTAGCTTCGTACATGGTTGAATATTTCTTCAGGTCGCATGTGTAATATTCCACACATCCGCATTCAAGACACCTGTGCGTTTCTTCCTTTGCGGCTTGCGCATTGTAACCGAGCTCAACTTCAATAAAGTTCTTTCGTTCCTTTGGGTCCAGCGTCGGCATTTCTTCTCTCGTTTGCTCTCCGTAATAACCGATGTAATCATCCTTAACCTGTTTCTGGAAGTTATCGCGTTTGCTTATAAACTCGAACGGTTCTCCCGTCAGAGGTTTGCCCGTGAGATACAGATTACAGCTTCGCGCGGCTTTGCGTCCCTGCGCAATCGCTTCAATAAGCGTTGCGGGTCCCGTTACACCGTCTCCGCAGGCAAAAACAGATTTTATTGATGTCTGCATGGTTTTCCTGTCGGCATCAATATCGCCCCATTTGTTTACTATGAGTTTTTGGTCTGAATTATTGTTGATATCGTTGAGGAAGTTCACGTTCGTCTTCTGTCCGATTGCCGCCAGAATGTAATCAAGCTCAATTTCAAATTCCGAACCGTCAACTTTCATGGGACGCCTCCTGCCCGATGCATCGGGCTCGCCCAGTTCCATTTTATAACAGGAAAGTGTTTTAAGACAGTGGTTTTCATCAACGTTTACTCTCGCCGGCGCAGTAAGGAACATGTATTCAATGCCTTCAAGTTTCGATTCGTGAATTTCAATCGGATTCGCCGGCATTTCCTTTTCAGTGCGCCTGTATATGATATATGTTTTTTCCGCTCCGCATCTCATCGCCGTACGACAGCAGTCCATTGCTGTGTTACCGCCGCCTATAACGGCTACTTTCTTGCCCGTGAAATCATATCTCTGCCCCGTCATTTCCATGTTGCGGAGGAAATCTATTCCCGGGAAAACATTCCCAGCATCGTCATTGTCACATCCTATGCTCGTGCCTTTTTGTGAGCCGATGGCGAGTATCACCGAATCGTAATTTTTCTTTAAATCTTTATAACTGATGTTTTCACCGAATCTTGAATTATAATTAATCTTTACCCCTAACTGTTCTATGCTTTCAGTTTCCCTGTCAATTATTTCATTCGGCAGTCTGTACGGAGGAATTCCATACCTCAGCATTCCCCCGGGATGCGGACTGGCTTCAAATACTTCGACACTGTGTCCGTCAATTGCGAGATAATAGGCTGCCGTTAATCCGCCGGGACCCGCTCCGATTACTGCTACTTTCTTTTCTGTGTCGGGACCGACTTCAGGCATAAATTTTTCTTCTGCCGCGAAATCCATATCCGTTGCATATCTTTTAAGGTAATCTATTCCGACGCCTTTCCCCTCAAGCAGGTTTCGGCGGCATGCAACTTCACACGGTCTTACGCATACCCTTCCGCATATTGCGGGCAGAGGATTTGTTTTCTTTATCAGGCCTACGGCTTCTCTGTACATTCCTTTATTCATCAGCGCTATGTATCCCTGCACGTCAACTCCCGCAGGACACGTCTGTTTGCAGGGCGCAGTGCAGTCCGCGTAATGATTGCTTAACAGCAGTTCAAGCGCCGATTTTCTTGACTTCCTGATTTTATCGCTTTCAGTCGTGATTTTCATACCTTCAACAATCTTCGTAGAGCAGGACGGCTGAAGCCCCCTCATTCCGTCAACTTCAACTACGCATACGAAGCAGGATGAATACGGCTCAAGCCTGTCATCATGGCATAAAGAGGGAATTTCTATATCGTATCTTCCGGCAAGTTCAAGAATTGTTTCGCCTTTTATTCCTTTTACAATATTTCCGTTTAATATTACGTTTAGTTTTTCCATTTATTTTAATATGTATTAATAAAAACTGCTCTTGCAAACCTCATAAACTGCTCTTATAAACCTCATAAACTGCCCTCACTTAACACTTAACACTTAACACTTAACACTTCAAAAAACTTTTATGGAATCAAATTTGCACTTCGAGTAACAGTCACCGCACTGAATACAAAGTTCCTGATGTATGATATGCGGCACCTTCTTCTCGCCCGTTATCGCCTTTGTTGGACATCCGCGCTTGCAGACCATACAGCCCGTGCATTTTTCTTCTATTATTTCGTATGTAAGAAGTTTCTTGCAATACACCGAGGGACATTTCTTATCGCGAATGTGCGCTTCGTATTCATCCCTGAAATATTTAATCGTTGTCAGTACGGGATTCGGAGCCGTCTGTCCCAGTCCGCAAAGCGAGCCGTCTTTTATCTGATAGGCAAGCTCTTCGAGCTTTTCAATGTCACCGTCTTTTCCTTCGCCCTGGGTTATCCTCGTGAGAATTTCAAGCATTCTCTTTGTGCCGACTCTGCAGTAAGTACATTTCCCGCAGGATTCCTTGCAGGTAAACTCAAGGAAGAACCTCGCCATATCAACCATGCACGTTGTTTCATCCATCACAACCATTCCGCCCGAACCCATAATTGCGCCCGTTGCATTAACGGAATCATAATCAACAATCGTATGCGACAGATACTCGGGAATGCATCCGCCGGATGGACCGCCGAGCTGTACTGCTTTAAACTTCTTATCGCCTATTATTCCGCCGCCGAGTTTGTATATAATATCCTTGATTGTAATTCCCATCGGAACTTCAACAAGCCCGCCGTTCTTAATCTTGCCGGTCAGAGCGAATACCTTAGTCCCCTTGCTTTTTTCCGTCCCGTATTTCGCATAAGCCAGAGCCCCGTTTACTATTATCCACGGTATATTAGCGAATGTTTCCACATTGTTTATATTTGTCGGCTTCCTCCACAGCCCCGATACAGCAGGGAAAGGCGGACGCTTGCGCGGCATTCCGCGCTCACCCTCAACAGAGGCAATCAAAGCGGTTTCTTCACCGCATACAAAAGCTCCCGCGCCTTCTTTTATATACAGGTCAAAATCGAATCCTTCAATACCAAGTATGTCTTTCCCGAGATAACCTCTTTCCCTCGCCTGGATGATTGCAATATTCAGCCTCTTTATTGCAAGCGGATATTCGGCTCTGCAGTAGATAACCCCTTCCGTCGCTCCGATTGAATAAGCACCGATTATCATACCCTCGAGTTCCGAATGCGGGTCGCCTTCCAGTACAGAACGGTCCATGAACGCACCAGGGTCGCCTTCGTCTGCGTTGCAGATTATATATTTATCTTTCGAGCGGTTGTTATTGGCAAATTTCCATTTCAGACCTGTCGGGAATCCTCCTCCGCCGCGTCCCCTGAGACCTGAATCGAGTATTGTTTTTATGATTTCATTCGCGCTGATTCTTTCATTCCCGATTTTCTTTATTGCTTCATAACCGCCGCTTTCTTCATAGTCGTCTATGGATTCGGGATTAATATTACCGCAATTCCTGAGAGTGATTTTAACCTGCCCGTCAAAATAATTTTTGTAAACGGATTCGTATTTATCCGATTTAACGATGTATTCTTTTATCGGAGAAAAGTTTTGTATGTGCTTTTCTAAAATCTCGTCCGCTTTTTTAATATCAACTTCGCCGTACAGGTAAGAACCCGTATCGTCAATTATCTCAACAAGCGGCTCTTTAAAGCACATGCCTATACAACTCGTTTTCTTTAATTCAAAATCTAAATTGTCTGCCTCGCGTATCCTGAGCAGTTCATCGTAAACCTTCCCGGCTCCTGCGGCTATACCGCAACTCCCGAGACCTACTATTACTTTTGTATTTGCCATTATTCGGTGTGAATTATATTATGTAATTTCTTTTTAATTTTTAGAAATGTTCTCAGTCAGCTTCGATTTCTGGCTGAGCGTTTCTTTTCTCCTGAACTCTTTTATCACATCAACTGCTTTCTTTCCGCTCAGTTTGCCGTGCGTATCGTCGCCTATCATCATAACAGGCGCAAGCGAACAGCATCCCAGACAGGCAACTGTTTCAAGCGTGAATATATTGTCAGGCGTAGTTTCGCCGTCTTTAATACCGAGGAAATTCTGCAGGTCTTCCGTCACGGCTTTTACATTCTGTACGTGACATGCAGTTCCGTGACACATCTTTATGATGTACTTGCCAACGGGCTTAAGCCTGAACTGTGCGTAGAATGTGGCGACACCGTACATGTCGCTTACCTGTATTCCCGTCTCCCTGGCAATGAACAACATCGCTTCTTCGGGTATGAAACCGTAAATATTCTGCGTTCCCTGTAATACGGGAATCAAATTTCCTTTTTTACCCTTGTATTTCTTCAGCAGCGGTTTAATAAGTTTCAGGTCAACTATAGACTCAGGAGAACTTATTCCGGTAAGAGCTTTTTCCTGTGTATATTCTTTTTTGTTAATACGTTCTATCCTCATAATATTATGTTATATATATTAAAATGTGTGTTTATGAATTGTTTTGTTCACGATAACGAAAAAGTGTTAATATAAAATAGTTAGCCACAGATTCACAGATTTTTCTAAAAATATTTTATAGGATTAATCGTGACTATAGCTCTTATTTCTTATTCTTTTAAAGTTCTTATCTTTTAATTATTGAATCTGCGGCTAAAGCTCTTATCTTTTATTCTAAATAAAGTTCTTTTCTGTGAATCTGTGGCTAAAGCTCTTATCTTTTAATTCGTGTTAATCTGTGGCTGATGCTTTTTCTACGTCGCAGACAATTTATTATGCATTGCATTTGCCGCAATTCTTCCCGCTCCCATTGCCTGTATAACCGTCGCCGAACCCGTCACTATATCGCCTCCTGAATAAACAAATTCCTTTGATGTTTCATTGGTCTCGGGATTCACTTCTATATATCCCCATTTATTTCTCTTAATATCCTGCGCTGACTGGAATATAATCGGGTTCGAACTGTTTCCGATAGCAACGACTGCAATATCACAGTTGATAATGAAATTTGAATTCTCAATCGGTACCGGACGCCTTCTCCCCGACGAATCCGGGGCGCCGAGCTGCATCCTTATGCATTCCATACCTTTTAGCATTGCCTGGTCGGTTCCGAGATACCTTACAGGACTCGTCAACAGCATGAATTTCACTCCTTCTTCCTCCGCATGACGTACTTCTTCGTGCCTTGCCGGAAGTTCCTGCCGCGAGCGCCTGTAAACAATAGTTACTTCTGCCGCGCCGGTTCTGATCGCAGTTCTCGCCGAATCCATCGCTACGTTGCCTCCGCCTATAACAACTACCCTGTTGCCGCGCGGTTTCGGCGTATCGTACTCGGGGAATTTATATGCCTTCATCAGATTCATTCGGGTGAGATACTCGTTAGCCGAGAATACATTTCCCAGTGTTTCTCCGGGTATGTTCATAAAAACCGGTAATCCCGCTCCTACACCTATGAACACTGCATTGAAATGCTGAAGCAGTTCGTCAATCGTAATGGTTTTTCCTATAACGTGATTCATCTCCACCCTTACGCCCATTTTCTTCAGGTAATCAACTTCAAAACTTACTATGGATTTCGGTAATCTGAATTCGGGAATGCCGTAAACAAGTACGCCGCCGGATTCGTGAAGAGCTTCAAATATCGTAACCGAATAACCGAGTTGTACAAGGTCAGCCGCTACGGTAAGTCCCGAGGGTCCCGAGCCGACAACGGCAATTTTCTTGTTAAGTTTATTCGAAATTATCGGCACTTTGACTAAATCCATCTTCCTCTCAAAATCCGCTACAAACCTTTCAAGATTACCAATCCCAACAGGCTTATCCCTTAAGCCGAGTATGCAGAGAGCTTCACACTGTGATTCCTGCGGACATACCCGTCCGCAAACGGCAGGCAAAACATTCCGTTCTTTTATTTTCTTAGCGGCTTCGTCAATTTTCTCTTCCGTTATCAACCTTATAAACGTCGGTATATCAATATTTACGGGACATCCTTTTACGCATTTCGGTTCTTTGCATTGCAGGCATCTTCCCGCTTCAAGCTGAGCGAGTTCCGTCGTATATCCGTAAGGAACTTCCGTATGGTTTGCGGCGCGGAGTTTCATATCCTGCTCGGGCATTTCCTGACGCGGAATTTTTAATTTTATTTTGTTCTGGTCAGCTTTTGTAAGCCCGTGCCATGTGCATCCGTGATTCAGGCAAATAAAGAAAGGTATCAGTTTTGAGAAAGCGGTAATTATCATCTCCGCTACGGGCGAGCCGCATTCTCCGCAAACGGGCTCTTCAACGATTAAACTCTTCTTGCACTTAGGACAAAGCAAGTCGGTTAGCTTATCGTTAATATCTATAGGAACGGAAGACTCAACTTCGAAAACGTCGAGAAACGGACTGAGTTTGAGTTCGATTTCCTGTTCTTTATAGATTGCCTTATAAACAAGATATTTCTGGTCTTTTCTTTCAACGTTGAAAGAATTCCGGCAATGAGGGCAATAAGTGTTTAAGTAACTCTTAAATTTAAGATATTTTACATCATCAAACATATTTTTAGATGCTAAATTTACTAAATTATCTTATCGAGAACAAAAGCGAATCTTTTTCATCTTTAAGATAAATTGAATTACGTTTCTCAAGTTCGTCAAAATCAACAAGATGTCCGTTAAAATCAGGACCGTCAACACAGCAGAATTGTGTCTTATTATCAACAGTTACCCTGCATCCGCCGCACATGCCCGTTCCGTCTATCATTACGGGATTTAAACTAACCATCGTCGGCATCTTATATTGCTTTGTAAGGTTGCAAACATTTTTCATCATAATAATCGGACCGATTGCATAAACAAGTTTTATGTCATACCTTTCGTCAAGATATTTCTTCAGCGGCTGAGTAACGAATCCCCTCTCGCCATAGCTCCCGTCATCCGTTGTAATTATGAGTTCATCGCAGATTGCCTTCATTTCATGTTCAAGAATCAGCAATTCCTGATCACGCGAGCCGAGAATTCCGATAACGTAATTTCCCGATTCTTTAAACGCTTTGGCAACGTGATGCAGAATCGCTATACCGGTTCCGCCGCCTACCATAACGACAGTCCCAATCTTATCCGCTTCCGCTGACTTGCCGAGAGGACCGACCACGTCTTTGATTGTATCTCCTTCTTTCAGTGAGCGCATGAGTGCAGTGGTTTTTCCAACTACCTGAAAAATTATCGTTATGATTCCGGCAAATTCATCTTTATCCGCTACCGTCAGCGGAATACGCTCTCCTGTTTCATTCACGCGTATGATAACGAATTGTCCTGCTTTCACTTTGGCAGCAATTTTCGGCGCGAGGATGTCGAACCTGATTATTGAGCCTTTTGCCATTTCCTGTTTTCTTACAATCTGAAACATTCGACTTTTATTTATTTAAATTAACCACACTTAACAATTAACACTTAGCTAAACCATCAACTACCATTCCAAACTGTCTTCAAGCATAATTTCGTTTATATCGTCCTCACTCAGACCGTGCCATCTGCATCCTTTTTTCGAGCATATAAAGAAATCTATAAGTTTTGACCTTGCCATGATAGCTATCCTCGCTATCGGCGAAACGCAAACCTGACACTTCTTTCTATTCACCATTAATGTATGGTCGCAATGGAAACATTTTAAATCCCCGACGGGCTTGCCCTCTACAAGAAACAACGTTGACTTGGATGAAAACACATTCAGATACGGACTGAGCATTAAATATCCGTCTTCCTGCTTTTCATTCACAAGTTTAAGTTTCAGCATACCTGAATCTATCAGACTCCTCCGGCAATGGGGACAATATGCGTGAAGGAAAGTTCCTGTTTCGAGTATTTCCTTTTCCTCGTCAATTTCCTCCTCAGGCCTGGGTGCCACTTCAATATACTCTTCTTCGCCTTTCTTGTTCTGGAATCCGTATTCCTGATACATCTTTCTCAGAGCATTGTTCAAATCTTCAAATTCCACGTTGTGGTTCTTGCATCCCGAGCGTGAGCAAAAACTGATTTTGCCTCCCATATCGAGGAATAATGAAACCATAGGCGCTTTACATACATTGCATTCCACCTTAGTATTGAGGTCCTTGCCGCAATGAGGGCATGAAAACAAACCTTTATCGTTTGAGGGAGTATCAACTGTGCAGATATAATTATAGCTTCCGTAAATCGAGCTTAAATTGATATCACCCTTCTTTTTACATCAACTGTGCAGATATAATTATAGCTTCCGTAAATCGAGCTTAAATTGATATCACCCTTCTTTTTACCTATGTCGATATGCAGGCTTATACTTTGCTCGTTGTCAACAAGATTGTTACTGTCCATAAGTGATTTTCCGCACTGCGGACAGTCGAGGGCAAGGGATACGAAATTATACATTTTTCAACTCCGTTTTAATATTAAAAAAGATGTGATTTAGAAACAAAAAATACCATTATGAATCCAATTATTCTGTTTATGTTTGGTGTAAATATAGTTAAACTATATAAAAATATATATGGAAAATGGAATTATCCGGAATGATTTTTTGCTGAGTCGTTTTTGCCTGCCCTGTTGCTCTATACCGGTAATATTACAGCAATTCTATACAAAATTAAATGAAAACTGACTTTTCATTTGTGGATGACCGGCGTGGCGGGTGCACCTCCGGCGCAGAAATGACAGGCGGCGGAATGTCCCTTGAGCTTTTCCTCAAGCTGTGGTATTGACGATTCGCACAGCGGCTGAGACACCGGACACCTCGGATAGAATGCACATCCCGTTTTTACTGCGGAGGGATTCTCGCCCTCAAGAACTATTTTTTCTTTTTTCTTTTTCCTGTTTATTACCGGCACGGCAGATAACAGCGCTTTTGTATAAGGATGAAGCGGGTTTTTGTATATGTTTGCCGAACTTCCGGTTTCTACTATACGCCCGAGATACATAACGGCAGTCCTGTCGCTGATGTGCTCAATCACAGATAAGTCGTGGGATACAAATATCATACTCAGCCCGAAGTCCGATTTTAACTCTTCAAGAAGGTTAAGTATCTGAGCCTGCACAGATACATCAAGCGACGAAACAGGCTCGTCGGCGATAATAAGTTTTGGTTTCGGGGCTAACGCTCTTGCAATTCCTATTCTCTGCCTCTGACCCGCAGAGAATTCGTATGGATATCTCGAAGCAAAATCCGCCTTCAGTCCCGTAATTTCCATCAGCCTGCCGACTTCCTTCTTTCTCTCTGCCTTATTCAGTTTGGTGAAATAATATAACGGCTCTTCTATTATCTGCCCTGCTGTGAAACGCGGATTAAGAGATGAATACGGGTCCTGAAATATTACCTGTATAAGCTCCCTGTGTTTCCTGAACTGCTTTTCGGATAACGACAGTAAATCAATTTTCTGACCGTCTGCATCGAAAATTGCCTTCCCTGTTACTACTGCTTCAGGCGCTGAAGATCTGAGAAGTTTTGCCACTGCCTTGACTATAGTGGTTTTTCCGCATCCCGATTCCCCCACAAGTCCGAGCGTCTCACCCTTAATAATACTAAGGTCAAGACTCTCAACCGCGTTAATATATTTATTTGCCGATGAAAATAAACGGTTGTGCGCAGTGTATTTCACTGAAAGATTTTCAATATTTAATATATATTCAATCATATAAATTGCATCTAACCGAATGATTGTCTCCTGTATTAATTAATCCGGGCTCTTTTACGAAACATTTTTCCGTTGCCTTCGTGCACCTTGTGCAGAATTTACATCCGTCGGGCATTTCAAACGGACCGGGTACGTAACCCGGAATCGCCTTTAATTTTTTTCTTGTCTTACCAGCCATTGGTAACGATTCCATCAGTCCTATGGTATATGGATGCTTAGGAGATGTGAA